>CAYUBV010000608.1:0-1579 GCA_964443035.1 uncultured Tangfeifania sp. | reverse complement strand
AAATTAACCGGTGCAGGGATGATGGATTGTAAAAATGCCCTGAAAGATGCCGATGGTAATTTTGACAGAGCTCTCGAAATCATTCGTGAAAAAGGAAAATTAATTGCCAACAAGCGTGCCGACAGGGAAGCTTCTGAAGGCGTTGTTCTGGCAAAAGTATCAGATGACAGAAAATTTGGTGCCATGGTCGTTCTCAATTGCGAAACCGATTTTGTTGCCAAAAACGATAATTTCATTGCTTTCGCCAACAGCATTATTAATGTGGCGCTTGCTCAAAAACCTGAAAATCTGGAAGAGCTTAAAACACTTGATTTGGATGGCAGAACCGTTGAAAATCAGGTAACCGAGCAAGCCGGTGTTACTGGTGAAAAAACAGAACTTACGTTTTACTCAAAAATTGAAGCCGAAACAGTTGTAGCTTATATCCACCCGGGAAATAAACTGGCAACCCTGGTTGGTTTCAATAAAGAAAACGTAGAAATTCAGGTGGCTAAAGATATCGCCATGCAGGTAGCGGCAATGTCGCCAATTGCAGTCGACAAAGATGCTATTCCGCAGAAAGAAATTGATAAGGAAATTGAAATTGCAAAGGAAAAATTCCGCCAGGAAGGAAAACCCGAAGCAATGCTCGACAAAATTGCCCAGGGCTCACTTAACAAGTGGTTTAAAGATGTTACTTTAGTTAACCAGGCATTTATTAAAGATGCCAAACTTTCAGTGAAAGATTACCTGGCACAATACGACAAAGAACTGAAAATTACTGCTTTCGAACGCTACTCGCTCGACAGTTGATTTATTTTCAAAAGCGATATTAAAAAGCTATCCGGTTTCGGGTAGCTTTTTTTTATGCTGAAATTTTCACTTTACCACCTCCCAAATCCAGTTTTCCATTAATTCCAAAACTTTGGGCGAAAATGTTTCTTCAATTTGCCCGTATTCTGAAATTGCTCCGGTCTCGCTTCTTTGAAACAGGTGGTTCAGTTTCTCAAGTTTCAGTATTTTGAAAGTGATTTTCATTCTTGTAAATATTTAAGTAGAGTGAAACAAAGTTACAACTTCCAGTCAATAAATATTTATCCTTTCTTTGTTAAGCATCGTTCTGAAATTTTTATCAAAAAGAAAATTTGAGAACAGTCCCGGTATCTATTCTTGCAAAATTCATGAGTCACCCTGTGTGTAAAATTGCTTTCAATGGAAAGAATTACTGGCTAAAATTTTAAAACTAAATTAAAATATTAGGCTGAATTTTTTAACTTTACTTCAAAAATTAGGCTGAATTTTTTAACTTTGTTGAAAATAAACGAATAATGTACCCACGTGAATTAGGAAAAATAATCGAAGATGAACTTCGCGAAAAGGAAGTACTGATAATTTTTGGTGCAAGACAGGTTGGAAAGACAACTTTATTAAAAACCATACTTGCAGATAAAAACAGCATTCTTTTAAACTGTGAAAAACCTGTTGTTAATGAAATTTTGGAAAACAAAAACATTCCGAGAATAAAACAACTAATAGGCGAGAAAACAATTATTGTATTCGATGAAGCGCAAAAAGTCCACCAAATTGGCGAACTTTTAAA
>CAYUBV010000607.1:0-1583 GCA_964443035.1 uncultured Tangfeifania sp. | reverse complement strand
TTGTAATAATTCAGGTAATCAAAATTGAAGTCGAGAATTTTATCTTCCTCAAAATAGTGTTGAAGGTTGATATTCCCCATTCCATGAATCCATTTACTCAATTCAAAAATATCGAGCTCCGTTTTTCTGTCGAAATCACCATCACGGGTGTACATGATATTATTGATTGCATCCATTTCCCAATCGCGCAAATATGCTGCAGCAAGAAAGCTAAGCACTGTTTTGCTGGAAATTGTGTAATCGAATCCCATCCTCACATTCTGAAAAACTACCAGTGCAGCTCTGTCACTCTTTGCATCAGACTCGATAAATGAAGCATCGTCCATATATCGTCTGAATGAGTTAATATTTTGGCGCAAGTTGTTATAGTTCACGTTGTATGTACCAAAATAATTTACTTTATTCTCATGATGGTTTAAATTCAGACTTGCATTCATTTTTTCACGGCTGGAAACTCCTGCTCCCAAAGTAAACGACCCGTTGGTGCCAAAATCTTCGTTCTTTTTGAGAACGATATTGATAATTCCGGCATCGCCTTCTGCATCGTATTTTGCGGGTGGAGTGGTAATAATTTCAATGCGCTTTACATTATCTGCATTCATGGCATCCAGCATCTGCATGGCCGCGGCTATTGGCATCCGGTTTTGTTTCCCGTTAATAATTACCATCACTCCGCTTTTCCCCGAAATAGAAATATTATCGTTCTGCCGGTCAACCAACACGCCCGGTGATTTTTCCAAAACCTCCAACGCCGTATTTCCGGTCGAGGTAATGCTGTTTTCCACATTCACTACCATGCGATCAATTTTCAGTTCGTAAATAGGTTTTTTGGCTACCACGTTCACATCTTCAATCTGGTGAAAAGAGTGCTCCACAAACACCGGCTCATTGTGAATGTGATCATTCGAAGTTTTAACAATAATTGGATTGGAATATGCTGGTTTGTAACCCATCATACTCACACCAATAAGGTAGGTTCCCGGTTTAAAATTGGTAAAACTGTAAGTTCCTCCTTCCGTTGCCATAATTCCGGAAACAACCGCAGAATCTTTTTCATTGAGCAAAAGTACATTCGCAAATGATACCGGATTATTACTCGTGTCTCTAACCGCACCCTGTATTTGCGAAAATACAGCTAACGGTGTAACAGCCAGAACGACTATAAATATCATCCTGCCCAGGATTACATTAAGTTTCATATTGAATAATAAATTTGATTCGTATTAAATCATTTTCTGAGGTACGGGTGCCTGAGGTAGTTGATCGGGTTTAATTCCATGAAAGTCTTCCACACTTTCTTTAAACCAAATACTGTGACGGGTCAACTCATAACGTTTGTTTAAATCGTTGAACTCGCTGCTTTTTTCTCCATTGAGTTTTTGTGTCCAATTCTTCCAATCACTCAGCTTTTCCATTCTTATAGGTACAATCATTAATCCCATAATTTTAATTATTAATTTACAATTCAATATAATTTAAGATATTAATATCTCAATTTACGTATTAAAATTGATATGCGCAATAATTTATTAATGATTAATTTGTTACAGCCATACATTTACAGAACGCCGAACTGTTCTGTA
>CAYUBV010000606.1:0-1586 GCA_964443035.1 uncultured Tangfeifania sp. | reverse complement strand
AACATATTTCCCGCATTTTGGTGGGAATCACTTTTATTTTTTCAGGTTTTGTAAAGGGCATCGATCCATGGGGATCGGCCTATAAATTCACCGACTATTTTAATGCCATGGGGCTCGAGTGGCTCACCTGGGCAGCATTTCCACTGGGCGTAATCTTATCTTTTGCCGAATTTGCCATTGGAGTGGGTTTACTGTTCAATGTTTTTACCCGTTTTTTCTCGTGGCTGGCCTTGCTGTTTATGGCGTTCTTTTTGCCGCTCACACTGTGGATTGCCATTAACAATCCGGTAACCGACTGTGGCTGTTTTGGCGATGCCCTGGTTATTTCCAACTGGGAAACTTTCTATAAAAATGTAGTTTTAATGATTCTCACCATCATTGTTTTCCGATACCGGAACAACATGAATGATTTGAAATTATTTGGCAAAAAAATACCATATATTTTAAGCGGTGCTTTTGTGCTGATTTATATCGTTTTGGTTATTTATTCCTACAACCACCTGCCGGTTTTCGATTTCAGGCCTTATAAAGTGGGTACAGATATTCCTGAAGCCATGTCGGTTCCAGAAGATGCTCCGCAGGCCGAGTACGAAAATATCTTCTATTACAAAAACAAAAATACAGGAGAAGTTGAAAAATTTACCGAAGAAAATTATCCGTGGCAGGACACAACAAACTGGGAATTCGACAACATGGAATCCAATCTTATCCAGGAAGGATACGAACCGCCAATTCACGATTTCAGGATTGAAACACCCGACGGCGAAAATATTCTGGATTTCTTTATCTACGATGAAAACTATGTGTTTATGCTGATTGCCTACGATTTGGATAAAACAGCTACCGAACCGTTCGACGAAATAAACACACTTGCCAACTGGGCCATGGAAGAAGGGATGCAATTTATCTGCCTCACTTCTACCCTGCCCTCGGAATCGGCAGAATTTGCAGAGGAGCATAATATTTCTTTCGAATTCTTCAACACCGATGAAATCACGCTAAAAACGATGATTCGTTCCAATCCTGGGCTGATGGTCATAAAAGACGGTATTATAGTAGCCAAATATCATTACAACGATATTCCTGCACCGGAAGAATTCAGGGAAAATATTATGAATAAATAGTTAATTATAAAATAACGGGCTGGCAGAATTATGCTATTGTAAATCAAGCTGTTAATTTTGTATAAGAAACAAAAATTAAAAATCTAAATATCAAAGAGATGAGAAAAAAAATAGTAGCAGGAAACTGGAAATGTAATACAAATGTTCAGGAAGGTGTTGAACTGGCAAAAGCAGTTAACGACTTGGTAGTGAGAAAAGGTGCCCCGGATGTGGTGGTTGTTTTGGGAACACCGTTTACCCACCTCACAAAAGTGGTTGAAGCGGTTGATACTGACAGAATCGGCGTGTCGGCACAAAACTGTGCAACCGAACCAAGAGGTGCTTTCACCGGCGAAGTTTCAGCCGAAATGGTAAAATCTACCGGCGCTGAGTACGTTATTCTCGGCCACTCGGAACGCCGCGAATATTACGGCGAAACCAGCGAAACACTCAACAAAAAACTGGCGCTGGCTTTTGAAAACG
>CAYUBV010000605.1:0-1588 GCA_964443035.1 uncultured Tangfeifania sp. | reverse complement strand
AATCTCGCAGAACAATGCCAACAACGACCAGCGGCATTACGACCTGGCGCTGTCCGTTCGCGAAAAAGTAGCCGACAATCCGAAGCCGCTTAACAACGTGAAAATTTACGGTGGAATCATCGGAAGCTGGACAACCAGCGTGGAAGAAGGCACCCGCCGGTTTTGGCGCAGTGTTTTTGCGGGCTGTGCATCAGTCAGGTTTCACCGCGAAGGGCCGTCGGAACAATATTTCGGACTTGGTTTGAGCGGTTTGGCCCAGACCCACATTAAAAGCATGCGCATGTTTGCTGGTGAATTTCTGGTTTTTAATGCTGAACCCGCAAATCGGCTTTTGGCAGATCGCGAACCGAATGAGGCGTATTGCATGGCGGAACCCGGCAAACAATATGCGGTTTATTTTACAGATGGCGGTGAAGTTTCTCTTGATCTGTCAGATACTGACGGCGAACTGACATTGAAATGGCTGAATATTCATGCCAAACGGTGGCTCGACGGAACGCCTGTTAACGGAGGTGAATTTCTTTCCCTGAAAACGCCGGAAAGCGGACAATGGGTGGCATTGCTTAAACCAAATTGAAAAACTGAAAAATTGAAAAAATGAGAACATTATTAACTATAATTCTGGCTTCCTTTACCATTACAAGCTGTAAAAGCCCTGTCGGTGAAAAACCGGTTCAATCGTTTGCCGATGGCGAAACAGTAAAAATTTCCAAAGTGGTTTTGCAAGACAAAATCAAAGGTGGCTGGGCCGGGCAGGTGATTGGCTGTACGTATGGCGGGCCCACCGAATTTCAGTGGAACGGCACCATGATTGGCAACCATGTACCGATCCCCTGGGATGAAACCCGCATGTTGTGGTATTACGAAAACGCTCCCGGCCTGTACGACGATGTGTACATGGATTTGACTTTTGTTGACGTGTTTGAAAAACATGGTCTGGATGCGCCCGACTCACTTCATGCACTGGCATTTGCACGGGCTGAATATCCGCTCTGGCATGCCAATCAGGCAGCCCGGTATAATATTCTGAACGGAATTATGCCGCCCGAATCGGGTTACTGGAAAAACAACCCCCATTCCGACGACATCGACTTTCAGATTGAGGCTGATTTTGCCGGATTGATGGCGCCGGGAATGCCCAATTCTGCTGCTGACATTGGCTGGCAGATTGGCCACATCATGAATTACGGCGACGGCGTTTATGGCGGAATATACGTGGCGGCCATGTATGCGCTGGCTTTTGTTTACGACGACATGGAATTTATTGTGGAAAAAGCGCTGAAAACCCTTCCGCCCGAAAGTGAATTTTACCAATGCATTGCTGATGTTATTCAGTGGTACAAGCAAAATCCCGACGACTGGAAAACGGCCTGGTTTGAAGCCCAGAAAAAATGGACTTTTGACAAAGGTTGCCCCGACGGTGTTTTTCGTCCGTTTAATATCGATGCAAAAATCAATGCTGCCTACATTGTTATCGGGCTGCTTTATGGACAAGGCGATTTTGGTGCAACGGTGGATATCAGCACCCGCTGCGGATACGACTCGGATTGCAATCCGGCCAATGCAGCCGGAATTCTCGGCGCGATGA
>CAYUBV010000604.1:0-1590 GCA_964443035.1 uncultured Tangfeifania sp. | reverse complement strand
AGGTATTTATTCCTGAATAAAACAAAACAGCATGAGGCAGATCAGATCACAAACAAAGATAATCGCGACTTTAGGACCGGCAACTTCCTCTAAAACTATTATTTCCGATTTAATTACGGCGGGAGTGGATGTTTTCAGGATAAATTTTTCGCATTCTTCAAAAGAGGAATATTTGAGGTTAGCCAGTCTGATTAAAGAATTAAACCAGGAATTGTGCACCAATGTGGCCATTTTGGCCGATTTGCAAGGGCCAAAACTCAGGGTGGGCGAAATTGAAAACAATTTGATTCTGTTAAATGAAGGTGATGTAATAACCTTTGTTAATGAAAATCGTGTGGGACAAAAAGATCATATTTACATGAGCTATCAGGAATTCCCTAAAGATGTAAATACCGGTGAAGTCATATTAATCGACGATGGCAAAATAAAGCTGGAAGTGATTGAAACCAATAAAAAAGACCGTGTAAAAGCCAAAGTGATTTACGGAGGGCCGCTTTCTTCATACAAAGGGGTAAACCTGCCCGGCACCCGGGTTTCGCTGCCCTGCCTGACGGAAGAAGATATTTCGAATGCTGTTTTTGCACTGGAACATAGTGTGGACTGGATTGCCATGTCATTTGTCCGGAAAGCCTCTGATGTTCTTGTACTAAAAGAGCTTATCAGCAAAAGTAGCAACCATGCCGGTGTAATTGCCAAAATTGAAAAACCGGAAGCGCTCCTTGAAATCGATCAGATTATTCATGCGGCCGATGGTATTATGGTCGCACGCGGCGATCTGGGTGTTGAAGTACCGTTTGACCAGGTTCCTTTGTACCAGAAACAAATTGTTGAAAAATGTATCAGGCAATCAAAACCGGTGATAATTGCCACCCAGATGATGGAAAGCATGATGATTAGTTTCAGGCCTACACGGGCCGAAGCAAACGATGTGGCCAATGCCGTACTTGACGGCGCTGATACACTGATGTTAAGCGGTGAAACCTCCATCGGAAAATATCCGGTTGAAACCATAATAAACATGCACCAGATTATTTCCTATACTGAATTTCACGGAAATCCGTTTGACAAACAACACGAACCAGTAAAGGAAAATTCTACTTTCCTGGCCGATTCAATATGCTTAAATGCAACAAAGCTGGCCAAACAAGTGGAAGCTAAGGCAATCATTGTATTTACACATTCAGGATATACAGCAATCCGGATATCCAGTCATCGGCCAAAAGCCCAAATATTCGCTTTTACCAATAACAAAAATATCGTGCAAAAAATTTCGTTGGTTTGGGGAGTAATGCCTTTCTTTTTAGACACTTACAATTATTTAAATGAGGCTATTCCCGAGGCAGTAAAAATTTTGAAGGATAAAAAATTGCTGTCTGATGGTGACTGTGTGGTTTATGTTGGCACCACTCCGTTGAAACTTCAGGGAAGCACAAATATGATGAAGGTTGGTTATGTGTAAAGAAAATTTGTAAGCGGATAATGTGTGAATAATGTAATTTCTTTCAATAATTCTGTAAAAATTTACTGTTCTCTAAGGTTTGAATTGAAAAGAAAACTAATAGAGGCCCTTAATGCAGTTGGTTATGAACT
>CAYUBV010000603.1:0-1603 GCA_964443035.1 uncultured Tangfeifania sp. | reverse complement strand
TTACAGGAAGTAATTGAAATTAACTGTAGTTTTTCAAAATATAAAACCGCTTTCGTGAGGAAGGCGGTTTTTTAATGAAAAAACAATTTTTATCAATTATTCCAATTTCAAATTCCACTATTTTTGATTCATGAAAACAATTCGCACGATTCTTTTATTGCAGATTATTCTTCTGTTTTTCAGATGTTCTACCAACAATCCGCAACAGGAAGCCTCTCAAAACCTCACCATCTTTTTTGTGAACGATGTGCATGGACAACTCGATAATTTTGCAAAGGTCAAGTACATTGTCGATCAGGAACGGCAGGAAACCAATGTAATTCTTGCCTGCAGCGGTGATGTTTTTTCAGGAAACCCGGTAGTTGACAACTACACTGAAATGGGATATCCGATTATCGACATCATGAATAAAACAGGTTTCGATGTGGCCACAATCGGTAATCATGAGTTTGATTATGGAATTGTAACACTGAAAGAACGCATTGAACAATCTGATTTTGAATGGATTTGCGCCAACCTCGATTCCGGAAATTCGGCACTGCCGCAACCACCGGCTTATACTACCATATCAACCGGCGATTTAAAGGTGACGTTTCTGGGGTTGGTGGAAACCAACGGAAAACAAAATGCAATTATTCCTTCAACACACCCCTGGAAAGTGCGTGGTTTGGAGTTTATGCGGGCACACAATGTGGTCTCCAACTTCATAAACACAAAAAACCAGGAGGAAGCCGATTTGTTTGTTGCCCTCTCCCATTTGGGGGACATGAATGATTTTGAACTGGCCCGCAACAATTATTTTTTCGATTTGATTATTGGCGGCCATTCGCATTCTTATGTTGACACGACAATCAATAATATTCCTGTTTTTCAGGCAGGCTCCTATCTGAATCATTTGGGAAAAATCAGCGTGAAAATTCAAAACCGGACAATAGAAAATATTGATTTTAGCTGGATTGATTTAGATGAATACCCTGAAAGAGATGCTGAACTTCAGGCAGCAATTGACGCGTACACGAACTGGCCTGAGCTGAATGAAGTAATCGGGTTTTCTGCTTTTGACCATTCGGGATACCAGGTGGGCTGTTTTTATACCGATGTGCTGCGACTGCAACTTGATGTTGATTTTAGTTTCCAAAATTCAGGGGGTGTTCGTTCCGGTTTGAAACAGGGCGACATTACCAAACGCGATATTTACGAAATCGATCCTTTCAACAACGGAACTATGATTTACGAAATGACCGTGGCTGAAGTGAAAGAATTTTTAAAAGGATCGGGTTCGGGATTTTATTATTCAGGTGGCTATATTGGTAAAAACGGAGCCGATGTTATTATTCGGGATATGAACGACAATATAATTCCTGACGATTATGTGCTGGAAATAGGTATCAATGATTACATTCCTGCAGTTCACGAGGTTTACTTTCCCAAAAACGGAGAGGTACAATCTTTTACCACTGCAGAAACAATAATTAATTATCTTGAGAATAATAATGACGAAGTGAATTACCCGCAGTGCTATCATTATTTCAGGTATTAAAATCAAATTTTTTAAAGAGAATATGAATCTTTCTTGTAAAGCTGTAATTTCAATTTACTTTTG
>CAYUBV010000602.1:0-1607 GCA_964443035.1 uncultured Tangfeifania sp. | reverse complement strand
GCAGCGCCGAAGAAAGCATGATGCGTATTGAAAGCAATAAAATCGCTTATGAGTTGATGGAGAGTTTAGAAAAAACCAAATGATTTCAAGGTCATAAAAAACCAGTTATCTGAATAGTGCAATAAAATCAACCGGACGATATACCGGTAAATCTGATTGGATGAAATCTGAGGTATTATTGGTAAGAATCACATCCATATTATTGGTTTCTGCCAGTGAATTTATCAGCGCATCTTCAAAATCAGAAAAATTGGAAACAAATGCTTTGTGGATTGTTTCATCGGTGGAATGTAACAACTTTGTAAATTTTAGAAGCTTTTGAATCACATTTTTAGCTACTTGTTTTTCAATTTTCATGGAGCTGTTCAGGATGTAAAAAACAGTATCGATTGAAAATGCAGGTACAAAAACTTCAATTATATTTTGAATAATAATTATTTTTGCCGGTTTAAATAGCATTAAGGATTTTAATAAAAAAGCTTAGAGACAATGAACGAAAAGGCCATACGTAATACTGTCGAGGATTTTCATAATTTCTGTCGATACATCGAAGAAAACAAACCTGTGCTGACGAAAACGAAAACCCAACTGGGGAAAAAGGATCTTTTTAAAATCAATTCCTTGCTGCATTTCCGTAAGGAAGTTGCGGCGCCAAACTACCAGCAGGAATCCTATCCGGTAATTGATTTGATGTTCCAATTGTGTACCGGAGGAAAATTGTTCCGAAAAACTGCCGACGCAAAAGGAAAAATATTGCTAACCGGTACTCCGCAAAAAGCTGAATTCGACCAACTGAGTAATTTTGAGCAGTATGCCTTTCTTTTTGAAACTTTTTGGTGCACCTTCGATTTTATGGAAATCATGAGGTTTGGCCAACAGCCCATCGAGAAAATTATTCACGCTTTTGCCCACTCAACTCCGGGGAAGCAATTAAAAAAAGGCGCATTCTCCGGCCGGCGCGACTACGATCCCCTGTTTTCTTATTCGTCTAACCTCATTCACTATTTCAATTATTTTGGTTGGTGCGGTTTTATACCGATTACCGACAGCGATAAAAAAATCACCCGTTACGATGATTCAATAGCCGTAGTTATCCCAACTGAATTGGGAGTTAGCTTATCCAAAATCCTTACGGGGCAGGAAATTGTGCGATGGAACATTCACTGCTTAAAAGAATTGGGCTTCTACAAAGGGGATGTCCGGGATGATCCGGATTTTGTGCCACTTTATAAAATGATGGCGCCGGTTTTCCCCGAAGACACGATTAAAAATACTGTTTCCGTGCTGCCCGTAACTGAAAAAGGGTGTTTTCTTTTCAAAGTAACTGTTTTGCCAGGCGTATGGCGCAAAATCCAGCTTTCGCACCTGCACACGTTGTTGGACCTGCACAATGCAATCCAGGATGCTTTCGATTTCGACGATGACCATTTGTACTCGTTTTTCATGGATGCCAAAAGGTATTCGAGGAATGCCTATGAATCACCCTACTGCGAAAACGGCCCTTACGTTGACGAAGTAAACATCGGTGAATTGGAACTTTACGAAGGTCAAAGGATTTTATATCTTTTCGATTATGGCGACTCCTGGGAATTCAACATAGTGCTTGA
>CAYUBV010000601.1:0-1607 GCA_964443035.1 uncultured Tangfeifania sp. | reverse complement strand
GCCATCATTTCGTCACCGAAATAAGGATTGCGGATTTCTTCTGTTTCGCTAAACCAGTAGGCACCCGTATCGTTGTTGGCCATGGGGCAATACTGGAAATACGCTTTTTCATTCAATCCGAACATCTTCACGCTTTTGTAAAATGCCAGGTTAAAACCGGTAAATGCCTTGCGCTGCTCGTCAATGTTTGTTGAATTGCTGATGGTTTCAATGGTGCTGTTGAGTGTTTCGAGCTGATCCATCCAGGCCATGTGCGGATCGTTTTCGAGTAATCCCATGTTTACATTTTCCAGCGCTGCAATTACATCTTTTGCTTCTGCACTCACCTTTTCGGCATCGGTTTCCACAAATGCATTTTTCATGTCGAGGTAAGCTGCATAAACATCCGTCAGTTGTTCGGTAAATTTCGGGTCGGTTTCCACCGGTTCGATATCTGTTTCCGGCTCCGAAGGCAGTTCCTGTGTAACCATTGCACCATGATCATGCCCCACCATTGCCGGACCGGCTTCCGGATTCATCATGCTGCGGTTGCCCGCCAACTGCGCGGCGGCATCGATACTGAAGGTTCCGTTTACTGCAATTTCTTCTCCTTCTTCCAGGCCTTCTTCAATAATGTAGCTTTCGCCAAGTCCGGGGCCCAGCGTTACATCGCGGATAACAAAATTTACGCCTCTTTCCGATTCCGATTTCACATAAACCACCGAACGTTCGCCGGTCCACATAACGGCTGATTTGGGCACCACTACATTATCATCCTGATTGGACAGTTCAGCCTCCACCACTCCGGATACCAGCATTTCAGGTTTCAGCGCTAAATCCGGATTCGATACCACTACCCGTGCTTTAGCCACCCGTGTTTTCGGGTCGATGACCGGGTCGAGGAAAGAGATTTCTCCTTCGAACTTTTTACCCGGCAAAGAAGCGATGGTAAAGGTAATTTCATCGCCCCGCTCAACCCACGGCATATCCGATTCATACACATCAAACAACACCCACACGCGCGACAAATCGGCAATTTCATAGATTGTCTGTCCGCGGTTGACGTAATCGCCGGTGTTTACCATTTTTTTGGTCACGTATCCCGACACATCGGCGCGAATTTCAAAGGTCTCTTTTGCCGCACCCGATTCCAGAATTTGCTGAATGTATTCATCTGTAAGCTTCCAGTTTTTCAGCTTCTCTTTGGCTGCACGAAAAAGTTCAGGCTGCGTTTCCCTGATTTTCTGTGCTTCGAACAGTTCCTCCTGTGCCGTCACCAAATCGGGGGAGTAAATTGAGGCGATTACATTTCCTTTGCTCACATATTCACCGGTGAAATTCACCATCAGCTCTTCAATCCGTCCGGGAATGTGCGACGATTGCGAATAAACCAGCCGCTCATCGGACTGTACTTTTCCGTTCATTCGCACCTTTTTTACCGGGTCTGTGTAACCCACAACTGCCGTCTGAATATTTGCCAGTTGCATGGCTGTGGGCGACATGGTAATGGCATTGGGATCGAGCCCTTCATCTTCTTCATCTTCCAGCGGAATCAAATCCATTCCGCAAATGGGGCAGTCGCCCGGTTCGGATTGGCGAATCTGCGGGTGCATGGAGCAGGTCCACGT
>CAYUBV010000600.1:0-1609 GCA_964443035.1 uncultured Tangfeifania sp. | reverse complement strand
ACTTTTATCGGTTTGCGCGGGTCGCGACCGGGTTTGAGAAGCTCGTCTTTAATATCGTTCAGTGTGGGCAGCCCGGTTTCATCGGTTACATATTCTTGAAGATCGATTTTTGAAACCAGCTCTTCATTCTGAATTAAATCGCTGATGCCGCATTTCAAATCTGCTGCCATTTTAGTAACAATCGGATACGATTCAGGATGCACTGCTGAATTGTCTAACGGATGTTGCCCATCCGGAATCCGCAGGAATCCTGCGGCCTGCTCATAAGCTTTTGGGCCCATCCGGGGTACTTTTTTTAGCTCATCACGCGAGGCAAACAAACCATTTTCTTTCCGGGTTTCCACAATGTTTTGTGCCAGTTGCGGCCCCAGCCCCGAGATGTAATTCAGCAGGTGCTGGCTGGAAGTATTCAGGTTTACGCCCACTGCGTTTACGCTCAGTTCAACCACCGAGTCGAGGCTGTTTTTCAGTTTTCTTTGATCCACATCGTGTTGATATTGCCCCACGCCAATGCTTTTCGGGTCGATTTTTACCAGCTCTGCCAGCGGATCCATCAAGCGCCGCCCGATGGAAACTGCCCCACGCACTGTAACGTCGTACTGTGGAAATTCTTTCCGCGCCACTGAAGATGCTGAATATACAGACGCACCATCTTCATTCACCACATACACGCGGATTTCGCGGTTGTAGCGCAGCCGTTTTATAAATGCTTCGGTTTCACGTCCTGCCGTGCCGTTGCCAATGGCAATCGCTTCAATCTGGTACATTTCCACCATTGTTGTGATTTTCTTGGCAGCCAGTTTCTTTTCTTCCTGAGGCTTATGCGGATAAATATTTTCGTTGTGCAGCAGGTTCCCCTGTTCGTCCAAGCAAACTACTTTACAACCGGTGCGGTAGCCCGGGTCGATGGCCAGCGTTCGTTTTTGTCCCAGCGGCGGCGCCAGCAACAATTGTCGTAAATTCTCAGCAAAAACAGCAATGGCATCCTCGTCGGCTTTTTCTTTGGAGAGTTGGGAAAACTCGGTTTCGATGGAAGGTTCAATCAAACGTTTGTAGCTGTCTTTTACTGCCAATTCCACCTGGTTCGAACTTTCGTTTTGGCCCTTTACAAAAAAACGGGTGAGGTTTTCCAGTGGACGGGTTTCTCCGGGTTTTACTGAAACACGCAGGAATCCTTCTTTTTCACCACGCCGCATGGCCAGCAAACGGTGCGACGGGCATTTTTTCAATGGTTCGCTCCAGTCGAAATAATCGCGGTACTTGGCGGCTTCTTCCTCTTTTCCTTTTACCACTTTTGAGGTGATGACGGCCTCTTTTTCAAAAGCCCGCCGCACAATGTTGCGTGCTTTTTCGTTTTCGCTCACCCACTCGGCAATAATGTCGCGTGCCCCTGCCAGCGCATCTTCCGAATTTTGTACATCCTCATTTAAGAACGATTGTGCCCGCGATTCCGGATCGCGTTCAAATTGTTTCATCACAATTTTTGCCAGCGGCTCCAGTCCGCGTTCCCGGGCAATTGTGGCTTTGGTGCGTCTTTTAGGTTTGTATGGGAGATAAATATCTTCCAGCTCCACCGGGTCGTAGCAGTTTTCGATCCGCGTTTTCAGTT
>CAYUBV010000599.1:0-1611 GCA_964443035.1 uncultured Tangfeifania sp. | reverse complement strand
TTATAGGTATAGGCACTTAAGCCTCCCTTTGTTTTGTACTGTTCATGCGTATTACGTCATTATTTACCATTCTTTTTATTAGGGTATTGAACAATACCCCTTCACTATTTCTTCGGTTATACCGAAAATGGTATTCATTCAAATATCCTTGCAAATGTTCTTGGCTACAATGGTGGTGGATTCCCCGCAACCACCCCTTGATATTCATGATATGAATGTGCAAATCAGGAAATCCCTTCCCCGATTCAGATGGTATTTGTGTTAGATTTGGGTAATCCTTTTTTAATGGCTTGTATCCGGTCCATTCATCTGTTTTTATTACAGCACTTTTTACAATGTGTCTTTCAAAAAAAGGCTGAAAAGATTTAGAAGAAAAGTCGGGTATAACTTCTGCATAAGCCCTTCCAACCCCTCCCTTAACAATTTCCAGCGCAACAATTACATTCTTTTTGTCTCCATGGCTCCGTCCCCTTTTGGCTTGCTCGGGGCCTCCTATCACAAATTCATCTACGTGAACTTCTCCGTTAAGAGGATAATTCTCACTGCTTTTCATTACTTGTTGTATTTTCCATTTAAATGCCCAGCAAGTCTTTTGTCTAAGCCCAAACTCTCTCGATAGTTCAAGTGTTGACAGTCCTTTCTTTCTTGCACATGTTTTGAATACAATATGAAACGCCAGGTGCAATGAAAACTTAACTTTATCAAATGCGGTGCCTGCAGTTGGGCTTTCATCATATTTACAACGCAAACAACGACGAGAAAAGGGCTTTTTACCATTACAATATTTTTCAAATCCACATTTCTTGCAAACGAAATTACTATCTGGCCATTTTACTACTGAGAGATATTCATAGCAAGCAGCATCATCGGTAAAACGTTTATGGAACTCTATTGCATTCACACCCTTAAAATCTAATACTTTTCTCATTCAGCAAAGGTAAACTTTTGGGATACCTATGCGCCTATACCTATAAAATTAATTCTACATGGTTCTTGTGAATTGTAATTATTCATTTACAATGATATGGTGTTGGTGGAGGCATTTATATAACTCATAAATCAAACAATGAAAATCATGGGTCAAACATGAATTATTTTATCAAAATGGGGAATAATTTCAATATTTTGCGCTTTTTAGCAGAATATGGATTATACAAAGACAATAAGAAAAAAGACTCACTTTTTTTCGGAAAATGTAACTATTTTGTCAATTGAAAAAATAGTTAAACAGATTTCCCGTTTTTGAAAAGTTGGGTCAAACAGGAAAACCTATTTTTATAAAAAAAGATGAAGCGAATAGTTGCGGTTGTATTTTTTATTCTGTCTTTTTATTTTGCAGAGGGAAATGAGAAAAACTATTTTTTTGAAAAAATTTCTCCTGAATCGGGATTTGCATTTGATGCTATACAAACCATTACCGAAGATAACAACGGGTTTATCTGGTTTGGGTGCAACAACGGTTTATACCATTACAACACTTCCGTAATTGAAAAAATCAGTTTAATACCACCACAGGCAAATTCACCCCAATCATTTGCCATCTCCAAAATTTATAATGATCTGTCAGGTCAACTCTGGGTTTGTTCAGAATTTGGTGTTTATAAATATGTC
>CAYUBV010000598.1:0-1613 GCA_964443035.1 uncultured Tangfeifania sp. | reverse complement strand
GAACTTCTTCCCAATCATCTCTTTTGTCTAATGGCAAATCCTCTTTCTCTAAAAGAGCTTCGTCCATACTTGTCTGTGTCCCTTCAATTTTACTACTTTTAGTCGCTTCCTTTAACACATGCATACTAATAAACAACTCAATATTTGGAATATATTTTGAATACATGTCCAATCTGCCTAATTCTCTATCAGCTTGACTTAGCAATTGCAATACTTCCATGTTATCAACCTGGAACTGTCTATTTATAAACTCAGGTTGAAAGCTTTTATAATAGCCTTGACTAATATGTTGTCCGGATTTAAACTGTTTCATTGTAAAATTTTAAACAAAGATAATCCTTATTTAATTATTTATCAATTTTCTTAAATAAGGAGTTTTGTTATTTAAGAAAACCAAGGAAGTTTACCGGGTAAATTACCCACAATTGAGCAGGTGACGGCAAATTACCAGCTCAAAAGTTCGGTGAACAACGGAGTTTTTATACCAATGATGAAAATAGTCAGACTCTTTTCAACTATTTTCAAATTGGAATAATGCCGATAACTGGCCTGACGGCAGTCAGGTAGAAAAACACAGGCATTGGGAGTTAGTGAATCAATGGCTGAATGTTTTTCATAATCGGTATCAGTACTTCCATTTATTGGCCAGCGCCACCAGCGACAGCATCACCGGCACTTCAACCAGTACTCCAACAACGGTTACCAGGGCAGCAGGGGAGTTTAACCCGAAAAGGGCAATAGCTACGGCCACTGCAAGTTCGAAGAAGTTGCTGGCGCCAATCATAGCTGCGGGAGCACAAACCGGGTGTGGGAGTTTCAGTTTTCTGCCGCCAAACCAGGCCAGGAAAAAAATGAAATAAGTTTGAATCACCAGCGGAACGGCAGCCAGCAAAATAATCAGCGGATTGTTCAGGATGTTTTGCCCCTGGAAGGCAAACAACAGGACCAGTGTTACCAGCAGCGCAACAATGCTTACCGGTTTCAATTTGGGTAAAAATACTTTTTTGAACCACTCGTCTCCGCGGCGTTTTATCAGCATGCGTTGCGTAATTACCCCTGCCACCAGCGGAACCACCACAAAAATGATAACACTGGCCACGAGCGTATCATAAGGAATGGTCACATCAGTAATGCCAAGCAACAAACCTACAAGCGGAACAAATGCAACCAGAATAACCAGGTCGTTAACCGACACCTGCACCAGCGTGTAGTTGGGATCGCCGTCGGTGAGGTAGCTCCATACAAAAACCATGGCGGTGCAGGGAGCAGCGCCCAGAATAATAGCCCCGGCAATGTATTCACCGGCCAGCGCCGGGTCAATCCAGGCTGCATATATTTTCGAAAAAAAAATCCAGGCAAAAAACGCCATGCTAAACGGTTTGATGGCCCAGTTGATAATCAGTGTCCACACAATTCCGCGCGGTTTTTTGCCCACTTGTTTAATGCTGGTAAAATCAATCTGGAGCATCATCGGGTAAATCATCAGCCAGATTAAAATGGCCACCGGGATGTTTACACGGGCAAACTCGAGGCTGCTGATGACTTCGATTGAATCGCCGAAAACATAGCCCAGTCCGATACCGGCGAGGATTCCGAGAGCCACCCAGATAGTC
>CAYUBV010000597.1:0-1616 GCA_964443035.1 uncultured Tangfeifania sp. | reverse complement strand
CCTCGCAATTATCCTGAAAAGCAAAGTTCTGCGCCAATGCATTTCCACGCGAATTAACGCCCATAACCGAAGCTCGTAACATATTGTTGGCGCCTACAATTCGCCGGTAGCTTTCTGCACTGAAACCTGGCAGTACTCCGCCAATCATCAGTCCGGCAGAAATGCCAGCCGATTTTTTAATGAAAATCCTTCTCGAATTGAAATTTGTATCCATAATATTCTTGTTTATTGATTGTTTTTTATTCCGTTTTGAATATGCCGGTTAAAATTGATGTAAAAATCCAGGTTTTCGCGGATGATAATGTCCAGCGGAACATGCTGAATTTTCTGCGGTTCTTTTTTCCATACAAAATAATCGAACAGGGTTTGAACTGCTCTTTTCCCTTGTTGTACCGGACTTTGGGAGATGATAAAATCAATTCCGCCGCTTTTCATGTGTTCCATGTTATCTGGCACCAAATCGTAACCCACCAGCCGGATGTTCAGATCGTGAAGGCGGTGAAATTCGGCAATCAGAAAAGCTTTGGAGTTGGTTACAAAAACGCCTTTTATCGCCGGATATTTAATGTAGAATTTGGTGAGTTCGCGAAAAACTTCCTCCTTTTGTGTTGATTGAATGGTTAAAGTATGAATGGTTTTATTTTCTTCCAGTCCATTTTTTATGAAATGATCTTTGAATCCTTTTTCCATGCGTCGCAGGGCCGATGCATTTTCAAATCCTTTTACCATGTTCACCATAAGGATTTTAGCTTTTTCCGGCAGAACAGAATTGAGCAGCCGGCCTGCAATGTAGGCGCTTTGTTTCACGTCGGGTCCAATGTAAGAAAGACTTTGCCCATCGGGAATGTCTGCATCGATAAAAATATACGGAATGCCTTTTTTTCTTAGTTTTTCTGTAAAGTGTTTACTTTCCTGAAGAAAAAGAGGGGCAAGTACTACACCATTTGGTTCAAGCTCTGCAATTTTACCGGCCTGTTCTATAAAGCTTTTCTCATTGAATAAATCGTAAAAAAAGCATTCTGTAATGATTCCGTAATCCTTAAACTGCGCCGCTGCAATTTCCAGTCCATTCAGCGGCATAGTCCAGTAATGGCCCGGGTAA
This sequence comes from uncultured Tangfeifania sp., assembly GCA_964443035.1. Classification (GTDB taxonomy): domain Bacteria; phylum Bacteroidota; class Bacteroidia; order Bacteroidales; family Prolixibacteraceae; genus Tangfeifania. The sequence continues at coordinate 514 of CAYUBV010000597.1, read as the reverse complement.
GGAGCAGAAGGGAAAAGCGCACAAACTGTAAATTGATTTCCAAGAGCAAGGGTCCGAGCCAGCATATTCGGATTGAAATTCAGCTTTTCAATTGCCTCCTCAATCTTTTTTCTCTTTTCTGGTGAAACTCTGCCGCGATTGTGAATAACACGGTCGATAGTGCCCACCGAAACGTTGGCATGCCGGGCTACATCCTGAATGGTGACTTTTTTGATTCGTTCCACCGGTTTTGCAGTTAAATTTATTCAAATCTAATAAAATGAAAATCAATTACAAAATAATTGTGTGTACGCACACACACTTTTTTGTAAATCGGAGGATTATTCGTTTTTTTACATATTTGAATTGACAATTTTTACATAAACCATTTTTATGCTTGCAAACAGTTTATTACTGGTTCTTGGACTTGTTCTCCTCATAAAAAGCGCCGACTGGATGGTAAGCGGAGCCTCTGCCTTAGCTAAAAAATACAATGTTTCCGATTTGGCAATTGGCCTTACCGTTGTGGCGTTTG
>CAYUBV010000596.1:0-1619 GCA_964443035.1 uncultured Tangfeifania sp. | reverse complement strand
GTGGCTTTGGTTAATTTACCATCGCCATCGGAATAAAGACGGTAAGCCAGGTTTTGTTTTTCACCGGTAGCCTGAAGGTTCTCCGGAGAGTCGGGGCTGACAGCAATAATCTGGTACCCCAGGCTGAGAACCTCGTTTTGGGCATCCTGAATTTCGGCCAGGTGGGCATTGCAAAAAGGGCACCATCCGCCCCGGTAAAACAACACCACCGACGGTTTCTCTTTTAATATTTCGCTGAATTGATGTTCGTTTCCATCGGGGGCTTTCAATACAACATCGGGTAAGGTTTCGCCGTTCAGCAAAGGCGATATGTCTTCCGCTTTTTCAGGAAGCTGAGCATTTGCAGTTATTGCAGCAAATAGTGCACATATAAGAACAACAGTGAATTTTTTCATCGTTTTTTTTATTTACAGTTAATTGAATTATTCATTCGTTTTAATTTCTGACAAAATGCCCTTTAGAATTTTCCTGGCATAAAAAATCCTGCTTTTAACGGTGCCAATAGAAACATTCATTTGCCCGGCAATTTCTTTGTATTTATATCCGTGGAGAAACTTCACAAACGGGATGCGCAAATCATCTTCAAGTGTATTAATATATTTCGTAATTTGTTTTGAACTGTATAAATCATCCGGAGAAGGATAAGCTCCGTCACCATAAGATACCTGCAATGCATCGCTTGTTTGATCCAAAAACAGTTTTTGGATTCTGGCATTTCTACGGAAATTGTTAATAAAGGTATTCCTCATAATTGTATATATCCAGGCAGAAAAATTGGTGTTGTGCCTGAATTTATCCCGGTACGAAAGCGCTTTCAAAAGTGTTTCCTGCAACAGGTCACCGGCTTTATCGTGATCAGCTGTAAGCCGAAGGGCATAAAAATGCAGTCTTTCCTGGATTTCAACCAGGGCATTGTTAAATTGATATTGTGTCATGGCGTATTCATTTTAATCAGGATTTTTTTGAAGATGGTTCCCACTTAAAATCTTTAATTTGTTCATCAAGTGGCGTATGCGAAATATGATTCACATAGTTGCTTATAATCTTCTGTCCAATACCTACTATTATTTCAAGTACATTTTTCTGCGTAAAACCGGCAGCTATAAATTTTTCAACCTCTTCATCCGTAGCCCATCCGCGTTTTTCAACCAACAGAGCGGTAAATTGCCGGAGGGATTCGAGTTTCGAATCTTTTAAAGGTTGGTTTGTACGCAAAGCCTCGATCATTTCGTCGGACAATTTGAACATTTTAGCCATCATTGAATGAATGGTCATACAATAGTGGCAACTGTTGTTGTAACTAATGGTAAGCCAAACAATATTTTTTTCTACCGTACTCAACGAAGTTTCAGTGAAAAGCTGGTTCATTTGCGTATATGCTTTTAACACTTCCGGCGATTCGGCCATTATTTTGTATAAATTGGGAATAAACCCGTTTTGTTTTTGAGCTCCTTCAAGAATTTCTTTTGAATCTTCAGGAGCCGATTCGATGGTGTGTAATTTAAATGTTGTCATAATTAATGTTTCTGTTTTATTCCAAGCAATTGCTTAGAAATTGATTAAAAAAATTTATTTAAGCTGTTTTAAAGCCACATTAACAAAGTCGGTAAACTGGCTTT
>CAYUBV010000595.1:0-1623 GCA_964443035.1 uncultured Tangfeifania sp. | reverse complement strand
TTCCTGTTTTGCCTGCTATGTCTATTCGTTCATATATGGATACTTATAATCAGTGGCCGGTATAAATGTTTCTTTTATAGTTCTCGGGTTAACCCACCTGATAAGGTTGAATTCGCCACCGGCCTTATCATTTGTGCCGGAAGCCCTTGAGCCGCCGAAGGGCTGAAGTCCCACGATAGCACCTGTTGGTTTGTCATTTATATAGAAATTACCGGCAGCATATCTGAGTTTACTGCATATCCTGGCTGCAGCCTCCCTGTCCTGGGAGAAAACAGCTCCCGTAAGTCCGAAAGGAGAGGTAGTATCGCATAATTCAATAGCGCTGTCAAGATCTTTGTCGTCATAAATATATACGGTAAGAACCGGCCCGAATATTTCTTCCTCCATAGTTTTGAAATGTGGATTGTCTGTTTCTATTATTGTTGGCCTGATAAAATAGCCCTTACTCATATCATAATCGCCACCGGCAATTATCCTGGCCTCATCGCTTTCCCTGGCATAATCAATATATGATGTTATGGATTTAAAGGCTTTTTCATCAATTACGGCATTCATGAAATTGAAAGGATCTTTAACATCGCCCATTTTAATATCTTCTGCCATACTTATCATCATATCAATTGTCTCATCCCTGAGAGATGCCGGTATATACATTCTTGAGGCAGCACTGCATTTTTGTCCCTGGTACTCAAATGCTCCCCGTATTGCTGCCACTGCCAGCTCCTTTGTTTTTGCCGTTGGATGGGCAAAGATAAAGTCCTTACCACCTGTTTCTCCTACAAGGCGTGGATATGATTTATAATCTGTCAGATTGGATGCTGTCTGGGCCCAGAGTGTGTTGAATGTCCCATTTGAGCCTGTAAAGTGAACGCCTGACATATCATGTGAATTCATTATATGTTTCCCTATAAGTGAACCCTGACCGGGGATGAAATTTATTACACCGGCGGGCAGACCTGCCTCCAGGTAGATCTGCATAAGGTAGTAATTTGAAAGCAGGGCAGTGGTGGCCGGTTTCCAGATTGTGGTATTGCCCATCATTACCGGTGCCATATTAAGGTTTGAGGCAATGGATGTGAAATTGAATGGGCTCACAGCAAAAACAAACCCTTCCAGTGCTCTGAATTCCATTCTGTTAAGCTGGTTGAATGATGATTTTGGCTGAGACTCATATATCTTGCCGGCAAAGAATACATTATATTTCAGAAAATCTATTGTCTCACAAACGGCATCAATTTCTGATTGATGTATATTCTTACTCTGTCCCAGCATTGTGGCAGCATTTACCCGCGCCCTGTATTTGGTGGATATCAGCTCAGCAGCTTTCAGCAATATTGAAGCCCGTGTTGTCCATGGCATATTTGACCATAGGAGACCTGCCTCCATGGATGCATCAATGGCCATCCGGATTTCTTTTTCACCTGCTTTGTGATAAGTGGCCAGTATATGCCCGTGCTTATGGGGCATTCTGACAGTTCCTGTATTACCGGTCCTTATCTCTTTACCTCCGATAATCAGAGGTATTTCTATTTCTGTTGACTCCTGTCTTTTTAATTCCTTTTCCAGCAATATTCTTTCATTACTGCCTTTCAGATATTCAAGTACCGGTTCATTTTCCGGAGA
>CAYUBV010000594.1:0-1623 GCA_964443035.1 uncultured Tangfeifania sp. | reverse complement strand
TTCATCTCTTTAGGAAAAACTATATCTTCACGAACCTGACGGAATGCGACCTGCCGCCGGCGGTTCCCCGCACTATGTAGAGGCCGGGAGGTATCTCATTCCCCGAGGGATCGCGGCAGTCCCAGGCGAATACATTCCCGTCTGTTTCGGACAGCTTCCTGACAAACCTGCCCGAGATGTCGTAGACGCTTATCTCGGCCTCCTCGAGGAACACCGGGGGTACGAGTATCGAGACGGACCCGGCAGATGGATTGGGAAACGCGGATATCGAGAACTCCTCTGTTCCCTCTCCTCCCTCTATGCCCAGGAAGGTCCAGTAGAAGCGGACCTCATCGAGAATGGGTGACTGGAATTCCGTCTCGGAAGTCATCCCCACCCTGTACTGCAGGTACCTGTGGGTGCTGTCCAGTACACCCGCAAGGCTCCGGGGGGCGAAGATGGTATCGGACCAGGCTCCCATGACCTCCCAGTCGTTGGAGGACCTCAGCTGGAAGAAGATGTCCGTTCCCGGGGGTTCTTCTCCTGTCCATGTGATGCTGTCCCACTGGGGATAGCTGGTCATGTCGAGTATGGAGGAGAGGAGCCATCCCTCGGTGTGCCCCTCAAGGTCGTGCCAGGAGATACCCGTACTCTGGATATTCAGGATATCGGGTTCTCCATCCTGGTTGAAATCGGCCACCTCCGGGTTCAAACCGGAACCATACTGGTACCTTGCCCACTGCTGACCGGTGCCGTCCATGTTCCGGTACAGGAATTGGCGGAGGATAACGTCGGTATATCCATCGCCGGTCACGTCGGCCGCATGTACTCTTCCGGGGTTCTGCAGCCCGGCTTGTATCAGATGTCTCTCCCAGCTGGTGGCCGAACCGTTCAGGTTCTCGAACCAGACCAGCTCTTCCTCCTGCATGTTGCTGATGACGACGTCGACATCACCGTCGCCGTCGATATCAGCGGCGTGGACTGAATAGGCCATATCGTAGTACCCGCCTATCTGACGCTTTACCCACGAGGTGCCGCTGCCGTCTAGGTTCTCGCACCAATGCAGACCGTCGGAGTGGTCTCGGGCAATGAGGATATCCATGTCGCCGTCCTGGTCGAGGTCGCAGGGGAACAAACGGCAATGGTCGCCCACCGTGGAGACAACATGCTTCTCCCAGAGGGAATCGGGAGGATATGAGGAAGGTTCCCACCAGGCCAGCTCGTAGGGACTTCCAACGAGTATCGCCATCACTTCCAGCGTATCGTTCCCGGTAACATCGGCCGCGCATATGAAGCGGGAACTGAAATCCTCATCGATAACGAACCTGGTCCATGAATCCCCTACACCGTCCTCATTCCGCCACCACTCTATCCTCTCCTTCGACACAGCGGGATTCGCGCCCAGGACATCAATGTCGCCGTCAGAGTCGATGTCCGCGGGATAGGCGCACCATATCAGAGCGTAATACTCGCTGATGACGTGCATGTCCCAGCCGCCGCCGGTTCCGTCGTTCTCGAACCAGGCGACCTTGTACGGCGTGCCGGAGAGTGTCTCTGAAGCGACAACGTCAATGTACCCGTCACCGTTGATGTCAGCCGGAAATGCGAAGTAGCAGCCGTACATATTCGTGCTGATAGTGTGCG
>CAYUBV010000593.1:0-1624 GCA_964443035.1 uncultured Tangfeifania sp. | reverse complement strand
AAATGTCTCATTGTCAGTTGTCCGTGGCTTAAGTATCGAAATGTAAAATTAAAATCTGTCAAATTTTCAGTGCCGGAAGGTCGCACCTGTTTGAAATGAATTTTATAAAAATATCACTAACTTTAAAAAAAAAATCAGGCTATGAAAAAAATTAACATTTTAGTACCTGGATTGATTATCTGCCTTTTTACCTCCTGCGATTTAAATGATGATAGCTTAAAGGTTTATTCCTTTAACGGAAAAGCACAGAAAGGACCATTTATTTCAGGTACAAATATCACACTTAACGAGTTGAATTCAGACCTCGGTCAGACGGGAAAATCATTTATTACTTCAATATCATCAGATGATGGTAGTTTTAGCCTGAACGCTGTTGAATTAAATTCCGATTTGGCGCTCCTTACCGCAAACGGTTTTTATTTCAGCGAAATTTACGGTGAGTTATCCGGCTCAACTTTGTCGTTGCAGGCAATAACTGATTTATCAGGGAAAGAATCGGTAAATATTAATGTTTTAACGCACTTGATTAAAGGACGTGTTGAAAACCTGGTGGATAGTGGTATGAATTTTCAGGAAGCAAATGAGCAGGCAAAATCAGAGTTTTTTACATTTCTGGGAGTTACCAACTCATTTGAAACAGATTTTGATAATTTGGATATCTCGGCAGATGGGGATTATAACGCAGTTCTCCTTGCATTTTCTCTCATATTGCAGCGATATACGTTGATGGGAAATGAGCGCCCGGCTTTAACTGCCGAATTAACCCAACTCCTCTCCGGTTTATCTTCCGATTTTGCAACAGACGGAGCGATCACAGAACGTTCGTTAATTGACAAGTTGCTTTTTAATACCTCTCAGTTAAACTTAATCGATATCCGGAAAAATACAGAGGAGAGATATTCTGATTTGGGGCAACCCGTTTCACTTCCGGATTTTGAAAAGTATATTGCGAAATTCCAGGAGAAACACAGCGATAATTTGGTTACAGGTTTTACTTATCCCGAGAGCGCTTCACCCGACCCGGCAACAGCCCCGGATGAGGCAGTGCCCAATATTTTAGTGCCTGCCGATACTGTTTTTGAGAACAGAACCTATACGCTGGCAGCAATTATTCCTTTAAATTCCGATTTAACAATTAAGTTCACCGGCGATAATTCTGATTATAATTATGTAATAGCAGGACCTGTGTCAGGTTGGGAATTAATTAACGAATATCCCAATGGTTTTACATTAAATGCCCAAAGAAAAAATGCACTGATGAGCATGTCGTTAAATTTTGAAATTCCGGGGGAAGCGACAATTGAGTATTATGAAGACGATGCCGGCACACCTTCATTTACAAAAGATATCAGGTGGGAATAAGATTTCATTGCGGTTGCAGGGTTTATCTAAATTGATCTTTCATTATAGCTTTTTGCACGGGGGTTTTGCCCCGCTGCTGCGCAATTTCATCGCGTTGCTGTTTTACCATAAAATAAGCAGAAGGGCCACACCTTTTCCTGCCTTAAGTTCGCTGCCGGTGCAAAAAATATTTGGTTAATTCCCAAAAGGTCACTACATTTAAAACCGTAAAAACTAAAACATAAACTAAAACAAAAACCCGGGACGCTTATGAAACCCGAAG
>CAYUBV010000592.1:0-1625 GCA_964443035.1 uncultured Tangfeifania sp. | reverse complement strand
GGACGAACATGATCCTGTACGATGGTATGAACTGTGCCGTTTTCGGGCAGGTTGCCGCTGATGCTTTCCCACGTTTGTCCCTTGTCGGAGCTTTTGAAAATATATGGTTTAAAGTCGTCGCGTTTCAGGTTGCTGAAAGTTGCGTAAACCACGTTTTCATCGAAACGGTCGGGGCAGATGTCGCTCACATACGTATATTCCGGCACACCGGGGAACGATTTTACCTGGGTCCAGGTATCACCGTCGTTTTCGGTAACTGAAATCACGCCGTCGTCGGTTCCCGCATAAAGCAGTCCTTCCTGCACAGGCGATTCAGCCATTGAAACAATGGTTCCCCAGAGCGAAGACGAAACATCTTTTACTACTGCGTCGGTGGGCCAGTATTTTCCCATTACCGGAAAACTGTTGCGGTCAACCTGTGCAGTCAGGTCGTCGCTAATCACCTCCCAGGTATCGCCGCGATCTTCACTGCGAAATACTTTGTTGGCAGCGTGATACAAACGGGTTCCCTTGTGGGGGCTGATAAACATCGGGGCATTCCAGTTCCATTTGTAAGTGAGTTCGCCTTTCCGTTCACGCGGTTTGATGTTCACCCGCTGGCCGCTTTTTTTGTCGTAGCGGAAAAGGTTTCCGTACTGGTATTCGGTGTAAACAATGTCCGGATTTTCGGGGTCGGTGGCAATCCAGAAGCCGTCGCCGCCAAGGGTAACATACCATTCGTCGTTAATCACGCCATCGCGTGTCAGGTTGCGCGACGGGCCGCCCATGGTATTATTGTCCTGTGTTCCGCCATAAATATTGTAAAAAGGCTCTTCATTATCTACATGCACCCGGTAAAACTGTGTTACCGGCAGATTTTCTTTAAAATCGAACGAGTCACCTGCATCCCAGGTTTCATAAATACCGCCGTCGCCGCCAATAATAAAATGATCGGTATCGTTCGGATCTATCCAAAGCGCATGGTCGTCAACATGGCGGTTTCTCAGGTTCATTCGTGTCCAGGTTTTGCCTCCGTCGGTGGTAAAATGAGTATATGTTTCAACCGAATACACTTTATCTGCATCCACCGGGTCGCAGAAAATTTCGTTGTAATACTGACCACTGGAGTGATGGCTGCTCATTTTTTCCCAGCTTTCGCCTTTATCGGTAGAACGGAAAAAACCGCCTTTATCTTCGGCCGCTTCCATAATTAAATAAACGTAATTTGGATTTACCGGTGAAACATCGATACCCATTCCACCAATATGAACTTTGGGCAGGCCTGTCATAATTTTCCGCCAGGTTTCGCCATTATCGGTCGATTTATATACGGCCGATTCAGGTCCTCCGCCAATTTTGGTGAAGTGTGTTCTGCGGCGCTGTTCAGATGTGGCATAGAGAATATCCGGGTTCGAAGGATCCATTACCACGTTGTTCACGCCGGTGTGTTCGCTGATTTCCAGAACTTTGTTCCAGGTTTCGCCACCGTCGGCCGATTTGTAAAGTCCGCGTTCATCGCCCGGTCCCCAGGCCGAACCTTCGGCTGCTACAAAAACCACGTCAGAATTACGTGGGTCGATTACGATACCTCCAATCTGGCGGCTCTCTTTCAACCCCATATTTTTGAACGATTTTCCGCCGTCCAT
>CAYUBV010000591.1:0-1626 GCA_964443035.1 uncultured Tangfeifania sp. | reverse complement strand
AAGGTGGGCCACTTTTCCGCAACCCAGAATGGCAATGTTGAATAAATTTTTCATACCGGTTAAACGATTTTAAATTTTTGGTTTAAACAGTTTTGTTGAAAGAACCGACAGTTCGGTTTTCAAAATAACTGTCAACCAAAAATAACCAAACCTGATAGATTTGAAAAGAAACGGGAATCAATGTTAAACCGAAAACTAATCTTCCACCATTCTTTCGATGTCCTCGTCGGAGTCGGGTACCACCATGTTATCCGATTCGGAACGTACTTTGTCGAAGTTCAGTTTTTTTCGTGCCGATTTTATAACCATTCCAATCACAAACCGGAAGGCAAATTTTTCAGCAAATTCCGGAATATAAGGAATGTCGATTTTATCGTTGGCTGCTTTCGATAGCCGTCTTACCAGGCGTTTTGCTTCTTTTTGATCGATGCCTTTGTCGGTGCTGCGAACCAGGTCGTAAAATTCGTTGGGCAGGTGGTTGTAAAGAAATGTGTCGATTTTCAGGATAATTTTAATCAGGATTTTTTCTTCGCCGGTTTCATTTACCAGCGGTATATCGATTTTCCGGTTCAGGCGCTCCGCCAGGTCTTTGATTTCATCCTGGGTCATTTTTGTTCGTTTTTGGGGCTCGGCGTAGAATTCTTCCATCAGGATTTCGAATTCTTCCACGGATAATTCAGCTACTTTTCGTGTCATGATTTAAATATTTTGGTAATACTTCAGAAATTATTTGTTACGCATCAGGCCTGGAAAAGCGATTCCAGCAGATTGCGTGTTGCTTCGTTGTAAATTCCGTTGATGGTTAAACCGGTATTCCGGGTTTGCAGTTCTTTTACCCCATCTTGGGTTTTCGGTCCGAATGCTCCGTCGGATGTTCCCACATCTATGTTGAGAAGTTTCAGATCGTCCTGCAAATGAACCACTGCATTTCCGCGACTTCCAATTCTTAATATGGGGTCCGGAATCACAATTTTATCTGTTTGAGCCAGCCGCTGGTAGGAGAGGACAGTGGCTGCGCGATAAGCCGACACTGAAACACGGTTGCCCTGGTTGCCTCCGAGGCAGTAAACCCGGTTATGGTCGTCAGAAAATCCCAGAAAAAATCCGACATGTCCTTTCCACGACTGCGGACTTTCGCGCCAGAAAACCACCACATCGCCGGGCTCGGGATTGTTCACTTTTGTGCCTACGTTCAGCCACGACCGGGCGTTGGGTTTGCCCGAAAACTGCAACCCGGCTTTCCAGGCCACCCAGTTTACATACGTACTGCACCACGGAATTTCATCGGTAGTGATGCCTTTGATACCGGTATCTTCGGCATATTTTAAAACTTCAGGATTGTGTTCATCGCCCCGGATTTCTTCAACTCCGAGTTCGTTGAAAGCGATTTTTAAAAGATCTTCCATTATGATGTGTTGAAATTTTTATTCAAGTTAGGGATTTTAGCAATGAAAGACAAGTTAATCGATAAAAAAAATAGTAAAAGGTGTTTTATTGCGATCCGGGCATCAGTCCCGGTTAAATTCTGTGTAAAAATAAAATCCATTTGAAGTTGCTTCAAATGGATTGTATACAGAACAGTTCGGCGTTCTGTAAATGTATGGCTGTAACAAATTAATCATTAAT
>CAYUBV010000590.1:0-1628 GCA_964443035.1 uncultured Tangfeifania sp. | reverse complement strand
GCAATCAGCAACAGGAACCAGGTGAGGCCGGCAGCCCAGTTAAAATTGATGCCCTGCCGCTCAGCATAATAATTTTTCAGTCCCAGCTTATCCATCAGGTAGAAATCGGCGAAAATAACACCGCCCATCGGAATCAGCACAAGGCCATACAATGCCACAAAATCCAAAAGTTTCATTACAAGCGCCGGGAAAAGCGCAGCAATGGTGGTTATCAAACCTGCAAAAAGTGTTACTTTCCAGCGTTTCCAGTTGGGCGATGCCACCTGAAAGGCCAGACCTGCGCGATAAAGAGTTGGATTGGCAGTTGTCCAGCCGGCAATAATTACACATATAGCTCCGGCCACACCAATTGCCTGGTAAGCCACTTCGCCGGGTGCATCGCTTGTAGCTGCGGCATACAAAATTCCTGAAGAAATCCACGCAATGTAATGCCCCATAAACATTCCCACAGCCGATGCAAAACCGTACTGCCATTTTTTAGCATATCGCATAATCGACAGGTCGCTCATTCCCAAATGCATGGCAGCATTGGCGAACCAGGTAAAAAATATCACATGCCAGATGGTGAATTGCGATTGTCCCGGCACTGCCTTCCCTGTCCATATCTTTTCATTGGCCACCTCCCAGAAATTGCTTAAATCGGTTTGAATTCCCAACCGTGGGAATGATGCAATAGCAGCAGCAACGAAAATAAAAAACATCCACGGAGCAGCTATTTTTGCAAATCGCGCCAGTTTTTCAAACCCCAGAATGGCAAATGTTGTAATTATTGAACCTACAACAAAAACAGTAACCACCCAGCCCACACTCGATGGATACATGTCGGTCAGGGTGGGCATTTCCACGTTAAACGGAATTCCGGCAGCCGTTGCAGAAACTGCGACCATTGCACCGGCAAGGAAGCAAAACATCAGAGCATTCACAATATTGTAGATAAACACGAGAATGGACCCGCAAATCTTTTTCAGTTGCCAATACAACGACAGTCTTACTTTTACGGCAATGGGGGTAGTAATAAACGCCCAGCTTAGCACCGCCAGCACATTGCCAATAAAACCGCCCAAAAACATGTCGGTTACCGAAACTCCATGTGCCACAAAAAGCATCCCGATAACAAATTCGGTACCTGCCACGTGTTCGCCTGCAAAATTCCCCAGGAAATTACCGATGCCCTGCAATGCATTTTTTGAAACCGGTTCGCGGTCAAATTCATAAAGGGCATCTAATTTTTTTGAAATGGTTCTTGCTTTCATTTCTAAGGTTCAGATTTTATGATTTCAAAGGCCCAATTTAGGGAATTATATTGAAAACAATTATCCTGTGGTGTCTGGAAAAATTCTGCTGTAAAAAACCTTTTGCTTTTCAATTTGAATAAACTATATTTGTTAGAGAACAAAAACTAACAAACCAGCAATGGAAGACCTCAATTTATGGAAAAATATCACGAACGGCAATAAGGAAGCTCTTAAAAAACTGCACACGAAATATTTTTATCAGATGTGTCTTTATGCCATTAAGTCAACGCATGGAAATACCCCGCTGGCCGAAGAGCTGGTATCCGACTGTTTCATAAAAATCTGGGAACACCGCAAAAACATAGAAATTAAAATCTCGGTTGAACACTATCT
>CAYUBV010000589.1:0-1632 GCA_964443035.1 uncultured Tangfeifania sp. | reverse complement strand
AATGCAGGATGGCCCCACTGTGCCTGTATCGGGTTGCCATTGGAATCTTTAATCACCCATTCCGGGTGATCCTTGTAGCGTTGGGTGGTGGAGTCGATTCCCATGGGCGAAAACCAAAGTCCCATTTTCATTCCGTATTTATCGAGGCGTTTTTTTATGGGAGCCAATCCATCAGGAAGTCTTTCTTTATGGGGGAACCATTCGCCCTGTGTGTTTTCCCATCCATCGTCCAGAACAAAAATATCCACCCCCAGTTCAGCAGCGTATTCAATTTCTTCGAAAATCCGGTCATACGTTAAAATTCCCCGGAGTGGTTTGTTTTGGTCCTGGCGTTGCATGCCCCATGTATTGTAATAGTATTCAGGAATACGTGAAGCCGGTTTTTCACAAATCTGGTATAAAAGGTAATGGCGAAGCATCCATTGTCCTTCTTCCGGATTATTGCCATAATAAAAGCCGGTTGCAGTCCAAACCGTAGAATAGGGGTGTTCCCGGTCGATTTTTTCACCATCGAGGTATCCGCCTCTTAGAATGTCAACCGAAACATGAATTCCTTCATTTTTTGTTTCTGTGGAAATTCCAATGAATTTAAAATCTTCTTCCGCAACGGGAAAGCTAAAAACCCCTTTTGTGCCCTGCATGGCATCATTAATCAGGTTGCTTGTGCCTTTATTCTGCTCGTCGAAAAGTCCGTTCAGGTTGTCTTGTGAGGCATGTTCGTATGCAGTAAACCAGCTTATGTTGCCATTTGAAACAATGCCAACGGGGCCTTTCACCGGGGAAATCCGGTCACTCACTTCGTAATTCCTGATGTCGGGATAATACATGTGGTTGCCTTTGTTTTTTTCTCCGAAAGTAATGGGTTCTTTTTCCCAGGTAGCCATGCGGATTTCGGTTAAATCGACTGGTGACCCGGTTTGGTTTTGAATGCTGTAAACCGGAAATTTGAAATGCAGTTTCCCGTCTTTCTTATTCAGTTCGAAGGTTTTGTTTTCCGATTTCAATACCAGTTTTTCACGCATGAGTGCCGAATTCTTGAATATTTGCTGGTATATAACAAGTTGTAACCCGTTTACCGGTTCTTTTTTTCCTTCAAAAACAAGTTGGTGTTCCATTCCGCCATTACGCATTTTGCGCGTGGTGTGCTCTTTGAAAATCCATACCGGATCGCTGGCAGTAATAATCTGATTGTTTATTACAAATTCGAAAAATGGAAGGGGTTTTTCCAGGGTCAGCCGTTCATCGTGCGGATTCAATAAAAGTGTAACATTTATTTCACACGGCTCTTCTTTTGAAAAACTGAATATTTTTGAAAATACGGTGTTTTCAATTATCAGATTTTCTTTTTTGGATGAATAGACATTACCTGATAAGAATACGAGGCTGGTGAACAGGAACAGAAATTTGATGTATTGGTTCATCGTTTGATTTTTTTTCCAAACAAATCTAATAAAACCTCATCAAATCAGCTTGAGTCAGTTCTGTTTCTTTCAAAATCCAGTAATTCATAATGGTTATTTTTTGTTCTCCGCATATTGCACTGATTCCTGCGGATTAATGTCTTCTTTAAAAAACAATATAAATCCCAGCAGCAATCCAACCGAAACCAGTGTGGTAATTCCCCAAATGGCA
>CAYUBV010000588.1:0-1633 GCA_964443035.1 uncultured Tangfeifania sp. | reverse complement strand
AAGGCGGCTGGGATAAGGGAAGTCCGATGGGTGGATTTTACGCACCCTGGGAAAATCCGCGGCTGGAAAGCGGACCCGATGGCGAAAGCCTCACCATGCGCCTGGCAAACGAAACGGCTGATTTTATGAAAGAACACCAGGATACCTCCTTTTTTGCTTTCCTCTCTTTTTATGCCGTCCATGCACCCCTGCAAACCACGCAGGAAAAATGGGCCAAATACCGGCAAAAAGCTGAAGAAATGGGAATTGCCGAAACCGGTTTTGAAATGGGCCACTTTCTCCCCATTCGGCAAGTGCAGGATAATCCCGTTTATGCCGGACTGGTGGAAACCATGGACGATGCCGTGGGCGTTGTTTTGAATGCCCTCAATGACCTGGGGCTGGCAGAAAATACCATCGTTATTTTCACTTCCGACAATGGCGGAGTTTCGGCAGGGGATGCGTTTGCCACTTCCAACCTGCCCCTGCGCGGAGGAAAAGGCTACCAGTTTGAAGGCGGCATCCGCGAACCTTATTTCATCAAAGTACCCGGAATGGAAGGCGGACAAAAAAACAATACACCCGTTACCGGAACCGATTTCTATCCTACCCTACTGGAGCTTACAGGAACCGATTTGCGGCCAAATGAACATGCAGACGGAGTCAGCCTGGTTCCGCTGTTAAACGGCGGAACAATCAACGAACGACCGATAATCTGGCATTATCCGCATTACGGCAACCAAGGTGGCGAACCATCGTCCATCATCCGGCTGGGCGACTGGAAACTCATTCATTATTATGAAGATGGACGGGAAGAGCTGTACAACCTGAAAACTGATTTGGAAGAAACCACCGATGTTTCGGCAGAAAATCCTGAATTGACAGAACAACTAAGTGAACAACTTTTTACTTATCTGAACGAAGTGGGCGCCCGGTTCCCCGAAAAAGACCCGGAATACAGCGAGGAGCTGGAACAAAAACATTTGGAACGGGTTAAAAACGAACGCCTGCCTCAATTGGAAAAACAACGTCTCGAGTTTCTTTCTGAAGATTTTAACCCGGGAAATAACTGGTGGGGAAGCCAGGAGGGGAATTAAAATTTTGTGTAAATTTTTTTTATAAGTTTGTAAAAAGCAAAACTATGGAAAATTTAGTCATTGAAAATAAAAAGAATCAGTTGATATTGAAATTAAACAAAAAAGGATTTAATGAAGAATACCTCATTTCTTTAGTGAAAAGATTGCAGGTTGAAGAATTAGCGCAAAAATCGAAATTCAATTCAGATATATTAAGTATTGCAGAACAAATTAATCAGGAATGGTGGGATAACAACAAAGATAACTTTCTTAAAGAAGTTTTGATTTGAATTAAAACCTGGAAAAAATGATTATCAAGAAAACAATTTTAACTCCTATTTTTCTCGCAATAACTCTTTTTGTATCTTCCCAAAAAACCGAAATCGTTTACCTCTCGGGTACCGATGCAGCCAACACGGTAGATTGGGAATTCTACTGCACCGACGGCCGCAACAGTGGTGAATGGAGCACCATTCCGGTGCCTTCCAACTGGGAACTGGAAGGTTTTGGCACTTACAACTACGGCCACGACTGGAGCAACGAAGATATCAAGCTCGGTAAAGAACACGGTTTGTACA
>CAYUBV010000587.1:0-1634 GCA_964443035.1 uncultured Tangfeifania sp. | reverse complement strand
CCGGTATCGAAGATCAGCAGGTCGGGATAGCCGTTGAATCCGGCGAAATAGTTGTTTTTGGCTGCAGCTTTCATGCCTTGAATTCCGGTTCCTGCCACTACTCCCACACTTGCTGTATCGGAACCGGAACGCGGATAAATAAAGAATGCTCCCATATCATTCCCTTTAAGGATATTGTCTCCAAACACAATCTCCCCGTCTTTAACCACCACGGGAATTTCGTTCAGTAACAGGTCCCAGGCGCGGTTGTTATCGGCATTTCCGTAGAGTACAACATTGCGATCAGGATAATCTGCAGGGATAAATTCACGATCGGTAATAACCTCAATGGAACCGTTGGCTTTGTATTGGAAGGTTTCTGCATCGAACCGTGCTTTGTTCCGGTACCATTCAGTTTCTTCGCGATTTCCGCCGGTTGCATATACAAAAACCACGCGATTGTCAAAAGCATTCTTAAATCCACCGTTTCTCACAGGATTTTTCTCCGCGGAATTCCGTTCCGCCATTTTCCATTCTTCCGATTCTTTTTTCAGCAAGATGTTGCTTTCATCATTAGGAGTGATGGACTGCCCATCAATGATAATGACCGGATTTTCTTCGAAATCCAGTTCTGAAAGAAGAAATTCAATGGCTGCCACGTTGGTTACACTTCCGGTAATCGTATCATTTTTTCGTTCAAAATCAACGGATGAGAAATTCAGGGGCTTCTCCTGCTGATGAATGGAAAGCCAGTAATTTGATGCGGAAATGCCCGGGGACGCTGTGTGAAATTCAATGTGATCAACATCGTTCAGTTCAGGAATCGATTGCCATCTGAAATAATCGAACAACGGTTTCCAGTCCACACTTTCGTTGCTGTACCAATGCGATCCTCCTGGATATTCGTAATAACAAAAATTGGGATGAAAGCCGCCAAGGGTATCACGCATCATCCGGGCTTGTTCTGTAGGCACTACTCTGTCCTCGCTTCCGTGCAGTATGTAGACACCTGACTGCAGGAAGTTTCGTTTCAGATTAAGGGTGCGACCTCCGTTGGCACTCCGTTGCAGCATCTGATAATGCAGGTTGTTTTCCACCGATGAATTCCGGCCCCGGCTACCATATCCGAGGATGTCGGGATAACTGGCGCAGGGAGCGATGGCTGCAAAATGGTCGGGGTAAGTTACTCCAATCTGCCAGGTTCCGTGACCTCCCATGGAATGTCCGGTGAGGTAGGTTCTTTGAAGGTTGGTTTGAAATACTTTTTTGGCTTCGGCAAGCACCTCCATGGCATCGATGCGGCCCCAGTCTTCCCAGTTAAACCCGTAAGGCCGGCGGTTAGTGGGAGCTACCACGTGGCACCAGTCTTTCTGACTGTAAGCACGGGCCTGGTTGCGGGCTTCCACACCAGCTCCGTGAACTGAAAGAACCAGTGCCTGGTCTTCTGCGGTTTCAGTGGAGGGAGCTACGCTGTAATACTGAACACTTCCGTCAATGTTGCTGACAAAAGTCCGCTCATGGTGGGTGTCTGCCTCGCGCTGGCTAAGCTCAAACGAAATCCGGTGGAGTTCTTTTTTATCTTCATCAGAAAGAATCAGGGTCGCCTGAACTATTCCATTTTCCTGTTTTACGGAAGTGGAGGGAATCCGGAATTT
>CAYUBV010000586.1:0-1635 GCA_964443035.1 uncultured Tangfeifania sp. | reverse complement strand
ACACCCTCCAATATAAAGCGTGTGCAAGCAACGCTTTATTGGAGGCTAATTGTTAGCAATAGTTTTTTCATGGGTCCCAACAACTAATTTTCGTTTGACCAATATATTTCATCAATTGATTTGACTCTTTTTTACTCGATAAAAATACTACTCTCCGAATACAAATCTCGTCACAGATTTTGTAAATAATATCTGGCTGTGAGTCGTTGTCAATGTCTCCTAAAATTATTTCTGAAATGTTGTAATAATTGCTGTGAGGATATTTAAATAGTACTTGTTCAATTCCAGAGTTTTTGTCAACCAATTTTAGTTCAACATTAAAATATGTTGGATAAATTGTTCCAAATCCTCCATAAGAAAAACCATTTTGACTTAAATCGGCTGTATAGGATAAATCATATTTTATATTGGTAATCTCAAAACCAAATTTGACATTTTTCTCTAAAATTTTTTCTCTGTTTAAGCTCTCATTTGGAAATTTAATCGGTTGAGAAGGCTGAATAAATTGAAGTTGGACTTCTTTTTCTTCAAGTTTTATAGATTTGTCAAACAAACAAAGAACTTCTCCTACATTATTTTCCTTGATTCCAATTATCCTTTCGACTTTATACCCACCTCCAATTTCCCCAAAAAGGTAGTTTACTTTTCCAGTTAATTTTTTAACTGAATATTTGTTTTCATTTTCCTTTATAAGTCCGTAATAATAGCTTGTTTCACCATCGTCTTTAATGTTATTTTTTGCTTTCCATTGATTTACAATTTCGGTGATTTCATTAGTCCACCATGATGTATCAATTTGTAGTGCCACATTTTCAATAATCAGGTTAGTTTCATTCCGCCACATCGGATATTCTTCGTTGTCTACAAGTGAATCGTTTGAAGTATCAATTTCATCAACAATTTTATATGAAAGAGTATCACGAAGAATAGTTTGACTTTTTGTACTAAAGGCAAACATTGTGAAAATCAGAATTGTGAATATATATATTACTCTCTTTTTCATCCTTTTAAAATTATTGCTAACGGTTCAGTGCAAGTTTTCGACCCGGAGGCGTATTACTTAATGTCAATAAAATACAAATTATTTAGCGTTATGAAATACTTGAATTTACCGCCAAAACCGGGATGAAATTTGCACAATGTTACAAACTTTTGTTTAATTTTTAGGCTATTTCCAAATGAGAATTTGCGTCAAAATCAATTGTCATTTTCACTTTGGCTTTTAAAGCATTAAAAACTTTCATAATTGTCGATAATCTTACATCTTTCGCATTGTTCTCAATTTTAGAAATTTGAGCTTTTTGTACTCCAACTAATTCTCCTAATTGTTCCTGTGTCAAATGTCTTTCTTTCCTTGCTTTTTTTATCATTTCTCCAAGGATGTCTAATTTTAATTCAAATTCAAATTGCTCCCTTTCTGTTGAACCTTTTTCTCCGATATATTTATCTGTCAATTCGTCTAATGTGTACTTTTTCATTTTATTTCTCTCCCTTTTCATTAAAATATTGTTTCCTAATTTTTTCAGCTTTTTCAATCTCTGATTTTGGTGTTTTTTGTGTCTTCTTGATAAATCCATGAGTCGCAACAACAAGAGTTTCTTCCTTTTCTGTTTTGTCCCAAAATGCAAGAAGTCG
>CAYUBV010000585.1:0-1635 GCA_964443035.1 uncultured Tangfeifania sp. | reverse complement strand
GGAAACAAATTTCAGTACTTCGGGCAGCGATTCACGCCAGTAGGTCCAGGTGTGGCCGCCGTCGCGAATCCGGAATTCATGCGGTATCTCCTTTTTGCGCATTTCGATGTGCACCAGCGAATTGCCTTCATAAAGAAAATCATCGTCACCGCAGTCGATAAACCAGCGAACCGCTCTTTTTTGTTCGTCGGGAATATTTTCCAGCAGTTCCAAAACGTTGTATTTTTCGAACCATTCATTCTTTTGCTCTTCGCTGGCACCAGGCATTCCCCGCCGGCCCATATAATTATCCACATCATCGCGGGTTAACGGTCCGGTTGCTGCGCTTAACGGGCAGGCCGATGAAAACAGGTCGGGCCGGTGCAGGGCATAATAGAATGTTCCGCCACCACCCATCGAAAGCCCGGAAACAGCACGGTAACGTTTTTCACTTTTAATGCGGTATTTTTCTTCCACAAACGGCATCAGTTCTTCAAAAAAGAAATCCTCGTAACGCCAGTTGCCGCTCACATCGTTGGTGTAACCACGCTGGCCGGTGTTGGCATCGGGCATAATAATTACCATTGGCGTGGCCTTGCCTTCGTTAATTGCTTTGTCTGCAATGTGGCGCACCTCGCCAAACTGCACCCAGCCTGTTTGATCATCGCCCGCACCGTGCAGCAGGTAAAGCACCGGGTAGCTGCGTTCCGAAATATCGTAACCCGGCGGCAGATAAACGGCATATTTACGGTCCATGTCTAAGATTTTGCTTTCCATCGACAGGTTGTCGAACACTTTTCCGGTTTGGGCAAAAAGTTTGGCGGACAGCAAAAACAGAATAATGTACAAAACAATATTTTTCATGATTTCCACTATTTATTAATTTCTGTTTTAAACTTAAAAATATTCTGTAAAATTGCATTTTATTTTGGAGTTAGGAAAATGAGTTTTTGAAATTGGTTAATTCTGTTTTAGCCAAAATAAAATAAATGGATAAATTCCAAACAGTCTCTTATTTTGGCGAGAATAATTTTATTGTGTATGTTGCATTTATTAAAATTGTTCTCTATTTTAATTTAAAATGAAACTAACAGACTTAACAGATACTGAAATCTGGACTTCTTTCAAAAAAGGGGAAGAGTGGGCTGTTTCATTTATTTATGCTGAACATGCTGAAAAATTATACCGTTATGGATTAAAATTTACGACTGAAATATCTGTCATTGAAGATGCACTTCAGGATTTGTTTGCGGAGCTCATCAAAAACAGAAAAAAGTTAGGCGATACGGATAATATTCTTTATTATTTGCTGAAATCCTATAAACGAAAGCTGTTGCGTAAAATCCAAACCGAAAAAAGGTTTGTAGGCGACGAAGCTTTGCAGGAGTATCATTTTGATGTAACCTGGTCTGTTGAGCATGAATTGATTTTGGAGGAAGCTTCGGAACTGAAATCTAAAATGTTGCTGAAGGCGTTAAACGAACTTACCCCGCGGCAAAAGGAAGCGATTTACCTCCGGTTTACCAAAGAGCTCGATTACAGTGAAGTGGCCGGTTTGATGGACATCAGCGTTGAAGCCTGCCGCAACCTCATTTCCAAAGCCATTTCAATCTTAAAAAAATGGATTGAAGAAAAAGGAGGTGGCACGGCGGTGTT
>CAYUBV010000584.1:0-1636 GCA_964443035.1 uncultured Tangfeifania sp. | reverse complement strand
GGATTGGAAATGTAGAATATCTCTTCTCCGTCGGGCATGGTGTTGAATCCGTCTTTCAATTTTTCAGGATTGTATTTTTCTGTCATTTCTTCGATGTCGGCATATTTATAGCCGGCATTTTCAATTTCCTGCCGGTTAAGGTTTTCGGGTCGGTTGCCCGGGCAATAGGTGATGCTGAAACGACCTTCGGAAGAACCATGAATAAGGTGCGCTGCGGCTCCCAGGTTACCCCTTAAATCTTCGTTTTCTTCCACCATTTTTAAGGTATGAGGTGTTCCGTGGTAACCGTATTTGCGAATGAGTTGATCGATTTGTTTGTCTTCTCCAAATTCAATAAGCGCTGGCGCCAGCACTATCAGTTCACCTTCGTCGGCCAGCGCCATGCGGGTGCGGTAAATACTTTTGTTACCCAGCCAGGTGCTTTTAAACTCGGTCGGGTCGAGCCAGACAATCACTTTTTTCAGCGGTTTTTCCACCATTTTAAAATTTACCTGCAACGAGAGTTTGGCTGCTTTGTCGAACACACTGTAATCGTCGCCAACAAAAAGGCCGTAGGTTTGCAGTTTTCCGTTTTCGTTTAATCCAACAACCGTTTGAATGTAAACGATGGGCAGATGGGAAGCAAAATGTTCCGAGGCGTAATTGAAAACTCTTCGAACAGGCGTGTCTGCCCGGCCCATCATTTTTTCCATTCCGTAAGCTGCGCCAATAAAATGACTTTTGTTAATGCCTTCGGAACCACCGGTACCTACAAAAATATTCTTGTTGTAGTTGGCCATTCCCACCACTTCGTGCGGCACAACCTGCCCGATGGAAAGAATGAGATCGAAACCGCCTTCTTCCAGCAGTTTATTTACCTGAACCGGCCAGGAGTAATCAACAGCGCCACCTGAAACTTCTTTCACATATTCTGAAGGAACGGTTCCCAGCGTGATTACATCGTTTCGCCAGTCGTGAACCCGGAAAAGATTTTTGGGCGTTTCGCCAAACATGTGGCTGATTTGCACGTCGGTCATAGGGGAGTGGGTGCCGAGTGCGGGCAAAATATCAGTGAGTTTATCACCATAATATTGCCAGGCAAATTCGGTCAACTCACCGGATCTCGACGGCAGCCGGGTATAATCCGGCGGCACAGCGAGCACCTTTTTCTTTTTACCCATTTTTTCCAGTGCCACAAATAAACCCTGTTTCAGGTCTTCTGCCGACAAGCTGGTTTCTTTTGAGCCAATTTCGTAGTATATCATATTTGTTAGATTTTGCAATAAACAATTTTAGTAGGCAGCAGTAGGATGTAGTAGGCAGCCGTTCCGTTGTTCTATGTTGTTATTTATTTTCGAATTTTTCATTGTTTTCGTGGTAGAAATCTATCAGGATTATCAGCCATGCTGTTCAACATCTTTCCAATTTCATCATAAGTATTTACCAGATTGGAATGTTCATGAGAAGCGATGTATTTTGACTTATATAGAACTAAGACTGCCTACTGCTACTAACTACTGCCTACTTATCTCTTCACTCTTGCATTTCCTTTCCAGATGCTCCAAACCATATCTTCATCCGCAGGTTGGGCGTAGTCTGTCAGGAATGTTGCAGCCATTGCGCCGGTGGCCCAGCCAAACTGCGGCCATTTTTCGGG
>CAYUBV010000583.1:0-1637 GCA_964443035.1 uncultured Tangfeifania sp. | reverse complement strand
AACCTTCCAGCAGTTCCCGGTTACATTTTGTCCGGGTGCGGGTAATAAGTGCATCGGCATCTTTTACCACTTCAGGTGTTGTTTGGCTACCAGGCAAATAAACAACTTCGGCAAACGGTTCAAATGCTCCGCGGATGTATGGTATTTTATTGTCGATAATAATCTTCATTTTTTAATTCTTTTGAACCACATAAGGCACATAAGAGCACATAGA
This sequence comes from uncultured Tangfeifania sp., assembly GCA_964443035.1. Taxonomy (GTDB): domain Bacteria; phylum Bacteroidota; class Bacteroidia; order Bacteroidales; family Prolixibacteraceae; genus Tangfeifania. The sequence continues at coordinate 1,423 of CAYUBV010000583.1, read as the reverse complement.
TTTTTTTCTTTAATATCCCTTTCAGTAACTCCCTGAATTTTTTTAAAACAATTGTTCTTTTTCTTAGTAATTCTACTGTGCCCTATGTGCCTATTGTGGTTCATCTTAAAATTCCACATAGGCTCATAGGACACATAAGTTATTCTTTTGGTAAATGTTTAAAATGTTCTGTTACAAAAGTTTTTTGTCCTTCCCTGAATATATTGGTACAATTAAAATTAATTAATATTCCTTTTGGTTTTTCAAGTAATTTCAGATAGGTGAGCAATTTTGCTTCGTGCACCGGATGAAACGCATCAACGGTTTTAAGTTCAACAACTATCAGATCATCAACAAGTAAATCGTATCGTAAATCAACATCCAGATAAAGTCCTCTGAATTCGACCGGCACAACCTGCTGACGTTTAACTTCATGTCCGTTTAACTGTAAAAGATGGGCCAAACACTTTTCATAAACGCTTTCCAGTAACCCCGGACCAAGTTCTTTATGAACTTCAATGGCATAACCGATGATTTTGTGGGTTAAGTCGTTTATAATTTTTTTTGTTACCATCTTTTTTGTTTTGAACCACATAGGCACATAAGAGCACATAGCTTCTATTGTGCCCTATGTGCCTACTGTGGTTTGTAATCTTTATAATAATTCTTCACTATTTTATCCATTACTTTTGCTGTGCGTGCAGCAGATTCTCCGGTGCTCACGCATTTACCTTCGCCCCGCAATTCGTTAACCACTTGCTGAACCAGATTTTGCTGAATATGTTCCGGATTTTCGAATTCCATTTCGGTTATTCCTTCCGGCATTACTATCTGAACTTTTCCGTGCGTAAAGCAAGGAATGATGATTTTTCCTTTGTCGCCAATGATTTCGATTTCATCTTTTTCAGCCGATTCATCCGCCACAAAACACCAGCTTCCGCTGCCGGTAATGCCCGATTCATGTTCCCATGTACCAACTACGGTGTCTTCTGCCGGGTACAATCCAGCCCTGTTTAAAGCAATTCCTGTAACATTTTTTATCGGGTCGAACATAAAATCGAGGTAATCCATCTCGTGCGAAGCCAAATCGAAAAAATAGCCTCCGCCGCTGATATCGGGAATAACGTGCCAGTCGGTTGGAGGTTGATTGCGATCCGTTTCGCGTGGAGCTTTATGCAGTGTTACATGCACCGTGAGTGGTTTCCCTATTGCACCTGTTTCCACCAGTTCCTTCACTTTTAAAAAAGCAGGCAGGCTGCGCCGGTAATAGGCTACCCAAAGCGGCATGCCGGTTTCTTCCGATACTTTCAGCATTTCTTTGCATTCAGCATAATTTCTTGCCATGGGCTTTTCTACATAAACCGGTTTGCCGGAGCGCATTGCTTCAATGGCGTAACTTGCGTGCGAATCGGGTGGGGTAGCCACATAAATGGCATCTACATCC
>CAYUBV010000582.1:0-1642 GCA_964443035.1 uncultured Tangfeifania sp. | reverse complement strand
TCGTATACCTACAGAAGAGGAGAATGCCATGTCTTCCATCGTCAGGAACAAAGTAGGCAAATACACCTACCTTTACGAGTCGGAATCTTACCGGAATGAAGAGGGGAAGCCGCGTAACCACAGGATCCTGGTCGGAAGGATCGACCCTAAGACGGGATTGCCTGTCTACAAGAAGGAGTACATCGACAGGATGAGGGCAAAGGGGATAGAGGTGGAATCTGCACAGGTCTCACCGGAGTTCAGCGTGGAGGATATCAGGCAGTCCTCCATACTGCAGACCGGGATGGTTCATCTTTTAAGGGGCATATCCGATCAGATAGGATTGTCTCCCGTTCTTCGTGACACGTTCCCCTCTCTGCATGAGCGGATCTTTGCGCTTGCTTCCTACCTGGTATGCAGCGGCGAGCCCGTGGCTTACTGTGCGGACTGGCTTGAGCGCAGCGATATCGATGGAGTGGGCTCCATGAGTTCGCAGCGTGTCAGCGAGCTTCTGCAATCGATCACTGCCGACGGCAGGGAGGGTTTTTACGGGAGATGGGCTGAATACCGCAGTGAATTGGAGTACCTTGCCCTTGATATAACCAGCGTCTCCTCGTGGTCACAGCTGATAGACGATGTTGAGTGGGGTTACAACAGGGATGGGGATGCGCTGCCCCAGGTCAATCTCTGCATGCTCATGGGTCAGGAGTCGCATATTCCAGTGCGAATGACTGTTTACAGCGGAAGTATCAGGGACGTCAGCACCCTTGAGACCACTCTGGGGCAGCTTCGTGTCCGGGACGGCAGCAATGTCCTGGTGGTTATGGACAAGGGGTTCACCAGCCGGAAGAACATAAACGGGCTTCTTCGAAGGGAAGACACACGGTTCCTGATGGCCCTGCCCATGACCATGGGTTTTGCGAAGAGACAGCTCGAGGCGGAACGGGGAAGGATCGACAGTCTTCAGAACACAATAGTGAGCGGTGCCGAAGTGCTTCGGGGAGTATCGAAGGAGCGTGCGTGGTCTGAGGGCCGGAGGCTCTACGTCCACGTGTTCTTTAACGACATGAAGGCAACTGCCGTTAAGAACAACCTGTACGGGCATGTGAGGCGGTTGGTGGAGGCGGCCGTAGACGACCCCGGGAATGGCACTCTGAAGAAGCAGTTCGAACGTTACCTGATAATACGGCGGTCGAAGAAGCGGGAAGGCGGTTACACCGTCAACGTCCGTGAGGATGTGGTGGAAAAGGAGCTCGCCCGGGCCGGCTGGCTGGTGACGGTAAGCAACCACATCAGCGATGCCGAGGAAGCCATCGGAATCTACAGGGCGAAGGATGTTGTTGAGAAGGGCTTCATGAGACTGAAGGGCAGTCTCGGTCTGGACCGGCTTCGGGTCCACTCACAGGAGGCAATGGAGAGCAAGGTGTTCGTGGGCTTCATCGCCCTCATACTCATGTCCCACATCCATAGTACGATGATCAGGAAGGGTCTGTACGAAAGTATGACCATGAAGGACCTGATAAGAACTATGGAGAAGCTTCGTACCCAGGTGATCGATGACAGGCGAATCCTCTTCCCGCTAACAAGGAGACATAAGGATATCTACAGGGCATTCGACATCCCTCCCCCCGTGTAGGTATAAATAGTGCGGGAATTCAGGTTG
>CAYUBV010000581.1:0-1649 GCA_964443035.1 uncultured Tangfeifania sp. | reverse complement strand
CCTTTGTAGTGAATAATCGTGGTTTCGGGAAAATAGTAATTTTTGTAGCCGCCCTCGGTTATCCGGTAAGAAAGGTCGATGTCTTCGCCATACATAAAAAAAGTTTCGTCGAGCAATCCCACTTTTTCGAGCGCGGCTTTGCGCAGCAGCATAAATGCACCGGCCAGCACATCTACTTCATGAATTTTATTTTCGTCGAGGTAACTGAGGTGGTACTTCCCGAATTTTTTCGATTTTGGAAAGAGTTTCGACAGCCCAAAAATTTTGCTGAATGCTACCCATGGAGTTGGCAGGCCACGCTTCGATTCAGGCAGGAAGGTGCCTTTTCCGTCAATCATTTTTACGCCCAGACCGCCTGCATCCGGGCGATCATCCATAAAAGAAATTATTTTGATGAATGTATCTTCTTCCACCACTGTGTCGGGGTTCAGCAGTAAAATGTATTTTCCGCCTGCCTGCCGGATGGCCTGGTTATTGGCTTTTGAAAAACCGAGGTTTTGCTTGTTTTCAATCAACTGAACGCCGGGAAATTTCTCTTTAACCAACTGCGTGGAACCATCGACTGAATTGTTATCGACCACGAAAATTTCGACGATAAGATTTTTTGAAGCTTTTTGCACCGAATGCAGGCACTGCTCCAGAAAATGTTTTACGTTGTAGTTGACAATTATTACCGAAAGTTCCATTTAACCAGCGAGGCATTAAAAATTCAAATGTAGCATTTCCATTGGATAACGTAAAACCTAATGCTTTCTGATTTTCCGTCGCCGTTATTTTCCCACCGAACTTTCATAAAGTACCCGGTTGGTGAGCGAGCGGCCCAGCGTAATTTCATCGGTATATTCCAAATCGTCGCCCACAGCCACTCCCCTCGCCAGGGTGGTCACTTTCACCGGCTTGTCTTTCAGTTTCCGGAAAATGTAAAAATTGGTGGTGTCGCCTTCCATGGTGGTTGGCAGGGCAAGAATTATTTCAACAATATCCTCATTTTCAGAACGCTCAATCAACGAACCGATTTCCAGTTCATTGGGGCCGATTCCGTCCATCGGCGAAATAATTCCGCCCAGAACATGGTACAAACCATTGTATTGATGGGTATTTTCAAACAGCATCACATCGCGGATATTTTCTACCACGCATATCACCGAATTGTTGCGCGAGGGGCTGGAACAAATCCGGCAAACATCGCTGTCGGAAATATTGTGGCAAACTTTGCAATGCTTAATTTCACTTCGCAACTGAATCAGGCTTTCGCCAAAAGCAGTTACCTCCTCTTTGTCGCGGCGCAGCAAATGGAGCACCAGCCGCAGTGCACTTTTTCTCCCGATTCCCGGAAGTTTGGCAAATTCATTAACGGCATTTTCCAACAGCCGTGACGGGTATTTTTCGATGTTCATTATTTTTTATTTCTGATTCAAAAGTAAACTGAAAAACTGAAAACAAAAAAGAGTCATCTTTTCATTTTTAAGAAATTTCTTTCCGATAATCGATGATAATCCGTAAATTTATCTTCTTCTTTATAAATATGAATTTTTTTCTAAACCAATAAAATTTCAGATTATGTCTAAAAAATCACAAAAATCTTTCTCCCGGCGCAATTTTATAGGAACAACAGCCACAGCATTTGCAGGAATCAGTGTTATTCCGAG
>CAYUBV010000580.1:0-1651 GCA_964443035.1 uncultured Tangfeifania sp. | reverse complement strand
ATACGATGCAGAAAATATGCAAAATTATAATGAGGGTTCGACACTGGGTCCAAAAGAATAAAACCAACGGACGAAGAAGCTTGTTATTGTTTTAAAGGGTAGCTTCAATGAATGGTTTCATCTGATGGTTTTCAGCCCAGGTGGTAAATCCATTGAATTGTTGTATCAATTAACTTGATTTTAAAGTATGGTTTACAATAAAAGATATATTCTCCAAGGTTTGTCAGCGATAATCATTTTGTTGTTCATTAGTTTTACTGATGTTGTTCCCGAACGACCTCAGACAGGTTTTTGGGCGATGGAAGGTACGCTGGAAACCCACATTTTCGAGGATAAAACCGATTCGCTTTCAGGCCCCGAAATTTTCGAATTGCAGGACGAAAACGGGCTGCCCATCTGGTTTGGTCGGCACATTTTTAAAGACGTCTGTATATCAGGAGAATGTAAAATGATCCGCCTGTGGCTGTTTTGGGACGGCGCCGGGAATTACCTTGGCATGCAGATTCCTGAAGAAGAACCACTTACCAAATCAGACCATACTCCTTTTGAACCGGAAGATTACGAAAAACTGGAAGATATTCTCGGGGACACCGCTTCCATTCTGAAAGGTTTAAAACAGGAAGACTTAATCATTGTCCCCGATACAATTGATGCTTACAAAGCTTACGAAGTGGACGGATATACGGCTGCAACCCAGCCTGCCCTTGCTGAGGTGGTGGTAAAAGATGCTGTTTACTCCTGCCATACCTTGTGGCACACAGTTTACGGCCCCGTTCAAAATGCCATTCACGAAATAATGAAAAACCGTTTAAGTAAAGATTACCTCGCAATGATGTTCAACAGTCAAAATCCGGCATATATTTCATGGGCAATAGAAAGTGTTGAAAAGTTTCCGGAATACCATGAAGATTTTTATCCCAAAATTATAAAACACATCAAGTCTGAAAAATCTGATTTGGCAAACCAATCACTCAATTATTTTTATCCTGAACTATTAGCTGACACCACTGTACAGCGAAAATTTGTTCAGGTTTTGGGTGATGCGGACATGAGTATTAAATATGAAATTCTTTGGAAACTAATTGAACTTGAAGAAGTTGACGAACTGGTAGTGTTAAGCCTTTTAAAAATGTTTGATGAAGAAGCTGTAGGTATAGGAGCCTATAATTTAATATTGCGGCTTGTTACTTCAGAACACTTAAATGATAATTCTGAAATTTCCCAAATTATAAACAATCTTTCTGAGCATGATAACGGGTATGTACGCAACCTGACCCAAAAGTTATTAAATGAGAAAAACAATCCGGATAAAAATTAAGAACTTAACAACGGATAGATTTTATTTTTCCCGGAAAAGTATGAATTAAAACATGATTTTTAATGTTTACACTTATTATTTCCCTGGTAGTATTAATCGCCGGATATTTATTCTATTCAAAATACATCGAGCGGGTATTTGGTGCGGATGGAGACAGACCAACCCCTGCAACGACCATGGCCGATGGTGTGGATTATATTTCCATGCCATGGTGGCGGATTTTCCTCATCCAGTTTCTTAATATTGCCGGGCTGGGACCTATTTTCGGTGCTGTTGCCGGTGCCATGTGGGGACCGGTGGCATACATCTGGATTATCCTGGGTTCTGTTTTTG
>CAYUBV010000579.1:0-1652 GCA_964443035.1 uncultured Tangfeifania sp. | reverse complement strand
CTGGTGGCAAGTTCATTTGGCGAGCAATTTATAAAGCCGGGTGATGAAATCATTGTTTCTGAAATGGAGCACCACTCCAACATTGTTCCGTGGCAAATTCTGGCTATGAATAAAGGTGCAAAAATTAAAAAACTCCCCATAACCGAATCGGGAGAACTGCAGTCGGGAGTATTGGCTGATTTAATTTCATCAAAAACAAAATTGATTGCCGTCACCCATGTTTCCAACGTGTTGGGAACCATTAACCCGGTGAAACAAATTGTGGAAACAGCCCACAGCAAAAATGTGCCGGTTTTAATCGACGGCGCCCAGGCTGTGCAACACATTCCGGTAGATGTACAGGAGATTGACGCTGATTTTTACGCATTTTCAGCACATAAAATGTATGGTCCAAACGGCGTGGGCGTACTTTACGGGAAAAAAGAGTGGCTCGAACAGATGCCTCCCTACCAGGGTGGTGGAGAAATGATTGCCGAGGTTTCCTTCGAAAAAACAACATTCAGCGAGGTTCCCTTTAAGTTTGAGGCAGGAACACCAAATATTACCAGCGTAATTGCTTATGGAAATGCAATAGATTTAATCAATGAAACCGGAATCGATAACATCGCTGCCTGGGAGCTCGATTTACTGCATTACGCAACTGAAAAACTGAAAAATATTGACGGGATGCGAATTTTTGGAGAAGCAGCAGAAAAATCAGGGGTTATTTCGTTTAATGTTGAAGGAGTTCATCCATACGATATGGGAATGCTGCTCGACAAAATGGGCATTGCTGTTCGTACCGGACATCACTGTGCCGACCCGGTTATGCAATATTTTGAAATTCCGGGAACGGTACGTGCTTCCATTGGCCTTTACAATACCCGCGAAGAAATTGACGCGCTGGTGGAAGGAGTGAATAAAATCCGGAAAATGTTTTGATTGGTATTTATCATTGCCTGAAAATAAAAAATTACGACCTTTGCATCTTTTTATTAGAAATACAGAATTATGACAATAGAAGAAGTTCAGCAAGAGATAATTGAAGAATTTTCGGTTTACGAAGACTGGATGGATAAATATTCGTACCTCATCGAACTGGGGAACGAACTGGAGGATCTTCCTCCTGAAGAAAAAAATGATCAGAACCTGATAAAAGGTTGCCAGTCGAGAGTTTGGCTGGTGGCCGAAAAAAAAGGCGATAAAATATATTTCAGGGGCGAAAGCGATGCAGTAATTGTGAAAGGATTGGTGGCATTGTTGTTGCGGGTAGTTTCGGGCCGCACACCGCGGGAGATTATTGACAACGAACTGCACTTTATCGACGATTTGGGACTGAAACAACACCTCTCTCCCACCCGCTCCAACGGGCTGCTGGCCATGGTAAAACAAATCCGTTTGTACGCTGTTGCTTATGACAGGATTGAAAAAGAAGGAGGACCGAAAAATGGATAAAAGAATAGATCAGATAATAAGTAACTTAAAAGAAGTTTACGACCCGGAAATACCGGTAAATGTTTATGATTTGGGATTGATTTACAACGTGGATGTGGATAAAAACAACCACGCAAATATTGTAATGACCCTAACCGCACCCGGCTGCCCGGTTGTTGATGTGCTGATGGATGAAATAACACAAGCAGCGCGCGCCGTGGAAGGAATCGAAGATGTTA
>CAYUBV010000578.1:0-1652 GCA_964443035.1 uncultured Tangfeifania sp. | reverse complement strand
CTGATGCCGCTTTCCGAAATTTTCAAAAACTTTTCAGGAATGTGCCCTGCCAGTTGTACCGAGGTTTCCACATCCACTTTAAAAGTTTTCAAATCGCGGTTGTTTACCCCGACGATATCCACAAAATCGTTGATTTTTTCCAGCTCTTCGGCATTGTGAACTTCCATCAAAACTTCCATCCCGAGGCTTTTAGCTTTTTTTGCCAAAACTTCAGCCTGGTCTTTTTCCAGACAGGCGGCAATCAGTAAAATCACATCTGCACCAAAAGCTTTGGTTTCCATCACCTGATACGAATCGATGATAAAATCTTTCCGGAGAATCGGTGTTTCCGGGTTGGCATCCCGCGCTTTAGTGAGGTTGGCCAGGGTTCCGCCAAAGAATTCAAAATCGGTTAAAACCGAAAGTCCGGCTGCCCCGGCTTCCACATAACTTTTCGTAACTTCGTCAACCTGAACGCGAAAATTGATATCACCCTTCGAAGGAGATTTTTGCTTGAATTCGGCAATAATACCGGCTGAATTTTCTTTCTGCAAAGCAGCTTTCAGAGAATTGCATTGTCGCTTGAAAAGCGGGTATTTTTCAAGTGATGCTACTGGCACCCGCTCTTTCTGCTGGCTCACTTCTTTTTTCTTCGTTTCGATTATTCGCGTAAGTATACTCATTGTAATGCAATTAATTTTTGGAATTTCTCAAGTGCTTTCCCTGATTTTAATGAATCGCCGGCAATTTGCATGCATTCTGCCAGACTTTTTTCAGCATAAACGGTTTTTACGCCCAGTGCGGCATTTGCCAAAACTGCTTTTTCCTGGGCTGCAGTGGCTTTTCGTTCCAGCACATTCAGAAATATTCGCGCTGCCTCTTTTACCGAATCGCCGCCAAAAAGTTCGGCCGGTTTTAACGGGGCAAATCCAAAATCTTCCGGTGCAAGTTTGCCTTCTTTTCCGTTAGATGCGTAGGCAATTTCACCGGTCAGCGAAACCTCGTCGTAACCATCGAGCGCATGAATGATGGTGTAATTTGTATCAGAACCTGCATAAACCTGTTTATACAATCCGAGCACCTGCAAATTGTAAACGCCCACCAACTGGTTTTGCGGTTTGGAGGGATTTACCATCGGCCCGAGTTTGTTGTAGAATGTTTTCAGTTTGAGTGAACGCCGAACCGGGGCCACGTATTTCATGGCCGGATGAAACAGTGGTGCATGTAAAAAAGTGATGCCGGATTTGTCAATTTCTTTTTTCAGCTTTGGTTCACTGTTGCTGAATTTGTACCCGAAATATTCCAGCAGATTGGAAGAACCGCAGGAGGATGAAACGCCGTAATTCCCGTGCTTGGCCACTTTTATTCCGGCACCTGCCAGCACAAAAGCAGTGAGCGTGGAAATATTGAATGTGTTTTTTTCATCGCCGCCGGTGCCACACACGTCGATGGTGTTGAACTCAGAAAGATCAACTTTCACCGCCAGCTTGAGCAGCCCGTTTCTGAACCCTTTCAATTCTTCGGCGGTAATTGGCCGCATCAGAAAAACCGTGAGGAAAGAAGATATTTCCGCTTCCGAAAATTGATCCTGACCGATTTTCACCTGAATTTCTTCCGCCTGATCAGTGGTGAGTTTATTTCCTTCAAAAAGATATTGTAATGTTTCTTTCATT
>CAYUBV010000577.1:0-1652 GCA_964443035.1 uncultured Tangfeifania sp. | reverse complement strand
GCAGGTCAAGCGGTTCTTCAAAGGCTTCCAGTTTTTCAATTATCCGAAGCGTTTGGCCTGCTACCGAATCTTCGCTCAGGCCTTGTGCAACAATCACATTTACATCATTTAGCAGCCTGAGCATGTGGAATGTATGTTTTAGTGAAGCATAATTGCTCGTTAATAATGAATCAGATTTATTTACGATACTCTGATTGGTACCCATGCTCACCATCATTATGCTGTAAGAAATCAGAAAAATTATTCCGATTCCAATCATCAGCTTGGTTTTAATTTTTCTCATGATTGTAAATTTTAATGTAATATACCATTTATTCTTTATCTTTTATTCACCAAAACGGCAGCCAATCCCCGATTATGGCAAAGGCCGATTTCAGCATCACGTCAAAATAAGTTCCCAGTCCGCCAATGGTCCCCATTAACGGGCCCAGGCTGCGGTCGGGAAAGAAATAGGCGCCCCCCGAGCGTGGCAGTGCGGTTGAAATTTCGGCCATGCTGAACATGGCCGGCAAAATAAGTAAACCGGAAATTAGGTAAGCTAAAAATACCGAAGGGCCTGTATATCCGGAAGCCAGTCCCGGCAACAGGAAGAAACCTGAACTAAACATAGCTCCGGTACTTATTGCAAACACATCAAACAGTCCCAGTTCTTTTTTAATTTATTTTTTGCCATATACTTACTTAATTAGGCTAAAAATTATTCTTTATAAATTTTAAAAATACATTATTATAACCTCAATTTCAAATGTTAAATTTTTTTAAAACATGCAGCATTAAAGGGTTTTTAGTAAGCTTTAACAAATTTTGTATGCTTTTTTGGGACAGGCTTTGTTCCTTTAAACTTTTATGAAATAAGCCTTGTTCCTTTAAATATAAGGTGAATTATAAATTTTAAAATTTTATTTGTTATGACTTCATTCAAAAAATTCTATTCCATTGCAGTGTTCTTTTTTTTAGGTATAACCGGTCTCTTTGCCCAACAGCCCACCCAACCCGCTGAGGTTAGCGATGCAGAATTAAAGCAATTTGCATCGGCTTATGACAGGGTGCAATCCATTGACCAGCAACTTCAGCAAAAAATGGTGAGTGCAATACAAAAAGAAGAATTGGAGATTCAAAAATTTAACGAAATTTTAAATGCACAGCAGGATCCCAATAAGGAAGCAGATGCCTCTGAAGATGAACTTGAAAAATTTAAAGCTGCCCACAAGGAAATTGAAAAAATTCAAACTCAAGGCCAGCAGGACATACAAAAAGTAATCATTGACAATGAGTTAACTTTATCCCGCTATCAGGAAATAATGATGGCTGTTCAGAGTGATCCTGAATTACAGCAAAAACTTCAGAAACTCAATGAAGAAGAAAAATAGAACTGGCCGTTAATTCTTCCTTTTTCCTGAAAGCCGTTTATTAATAACTACCCTGCAAGTTGATAATTATAAAAATAGTATGGATTTTTTGCACAGGCCTTCTGTTAAATTTTAATGAACAAAAAAAGGAGGAGACGGAATGGGAAAACAAGAAATGCGCAGTTGTTCTAAGTTACGATGATGCATTAAGTGTACATCTCGATAAGGTATTGCCGGTTTTGGATTCAGCAAAAATAAAAGCGACTTTTTATGTGTATGGAAATTCGGTGGTTTTTCAGACCA
>CAYUBV010000576.1:0-1658 GCA_964443035.1 uncultured Tangfeifania sp. | reverse complement strand
CGGTTTTGAACCGCTTGACGGATGAAAAGGGGTAGTTGGATTTTTATATATTTTTCCTGCAGAAAATAGTATTGCTTTTTTAAACCGGATAAAAGCCGGCGAATTGGAATTCGCCGATCCCATGGGGTGGAGCGGATTCCCGCAAAGCGATCACAATGTGGCGATCCGCTCATTACAGTAAAAATCGGCGGATCGGAGTCCGCCGGTCCCGGGTGGTGCGGATTCCTGCGAAGCGATTACATTGTACCGATCCGCTCATTAGGGCAAAGGGAACCGTTCTCTGAAAAAAGAACGGTTCCTTTCGTTCCATGGCTTACCCACCTTGTCCTTTTTATAAGAAATAACAGCTTTTTTTGTATTTGTACATGTTATTCTTTTCAGCTCAATCCGATTATTTTCCTGCCTGATTGTTACTTTCCGGCAATGACTCAAATGATCAAACCGGAAAGGTTTTTCAATGTCGAATGATTGATTTCCGGAGGTAGCAAAAATTCCGTTGCATTCCACTTTGCCTTCCGGTGAAAAGCGGGTAATTTCAAAGGTTTCATTACTTGCCGGAAAAATACTGAACCATGAACCTGCTCCTTCGCCTGCCAGCCATTGTGCGGTTGGCGGAATTCCGGCTGTCCGTTCCGGTTCAGGCAGTGTGCCTTTTAATTTGTTTTTGTCGGAAACGGGAGATGGCGTAAAAGTTAAAGGTAAAAGTTTTGAAAGAACAGTTTTATTCTGAAACGCATTTACATTATTCAATGGAGTGGGAGTGAAGGGTACAAAATAATTCAGTTTAAAAGCCGCTAATCGCACAGGACTTCCTGCCCTGATTACTGTATTTACAAACCGCGAACAATTGCTGCCACCATAACGAAAAGGCCCGTATTTAATGGGACTTTGCTGTTGCATCTCTTCTGCTTTAGCCATTGCTTTTTCAAAATTTACACGGCCATACGAAGCGTGGATGGCTCCTTCGCCGTGGCATTCCGGGTTTTGCTGTAATTCGGTTAATAGTTCTTCGAAATTCAAAATCTGTTTTTTGTTGGTAGAAATTTTAGCAGTGGTTTTTATTTTCAGCCTGTCGTCGGTGTTTTCGCTGCGTGCACGGCCATGCTGAAACGGCGTGTGGTAACGTCCGAAATCGAAATAATTACAATTCCCCGTTTTATCATCAATTAAAACCAGCGCGGCGTGGCCCACTTTGTAGTAATGGTGTTTGCTGATGCCGAGGCGATTAATGAACCCATCATACCAGGCACCTGCCTGCTTGCACCAGGTTTCGGGCCAGGCAATGGCAATGGCAAATCCGGTATGTATTGATTTGTCGCTCATATCTCCAGACTGGCATTTTGTTGATTGTGCAAATCGATATAGTGCATCCTGAATTTTCCGTTTTCCGGAATAACCTGGGTAATACTTACGGTTTTTAATCCGTCTTCGCGTTCCATAACAAGATTCACCGAACGGTCATTGGTATGTTTGCCTGCATGGAAACTCAGAATACTTTCGGGCGACAAGTCACCGTTTTGCTGCTCTAAGAAACGCCTGAACCATTGCCCGCGTAAATCGCGGTTTTGTTTGCTGTAAAGGGTTACCGACGACCAGATTTGAGGTTCATCCGCATTAAGCAGCCTGAAATGTTTTTGGACGCCATCCCAGATAAATTC
>CAYUBV010000575.1:0-1663 GCA_964443035.1 uncultured Tangfeifania sp. | reverse complement strand
ATCGTGTGGTTTTTACAGCAAAAACATGAACCGATGCTTGTAAAGTACGCGATACAAACGCGCACCAGCGTGGGTTACACAGGGTTAATTAGCAATCCTAATTTTGATTGAGAAGCTTTTAAGCAATTGAGTTAAACTGCGATAGTTTTACCATTCAGTTGTGTTACTACATTTAATTGATTTTTATCTGAAGAAACAAATGTCCACCCTGGTTCTGCAACAATTCTCCAGCCAGCCACATGTGACCCCCACTGCCTTCATCCCGACAGGCCTTACGCTGGCTTCTCCCCCTACAGGGGAGAAAATAAGGTATGTTTAGTTATTTGCATCGAGTGTTCTTAACCCATGCATTTTTCCGAATTTTTTTATTAAATCAAGTGCTTCTTCCATGATGTCTCCACCTATTGGGATAGTATTGAAATACAACATTTGTTTTTCAATAGCACTTTGGATTTTTTCAAGATTTTCTTCGGGAATTTGATTGTTTCTGTATTTTCTGTGAACAGCACTATGCAACTCAACTAATGCTAAATCGAGCAGATTAATAGTATTTTCAGGACTGGTGATGATTTTTTTGACAGCTTCGGAACCTTCTTCAACGCTGAAAAGTTTCACCAAAGCTGATGTGTCGAAAAACAGGTTCATAATCTTTCTTCCCTACCCTGGTTAATATCTTTTGAATTTACAGTATGTTGACCCATCAATTCTATTACCTCTTGCCAGGGATAATTCTTTGAAGGTCCTGTTTTTTTTATTGGTTTAGTACTTTTTCTTTTTAATGAATCAATTAACAATTCCACTACCCGTAGTTCATAATTATTCAGTTTATCAACTTTCGCTTTTATATTTTCTTTAAGTATCATGTTGTCTTGCATTTAGTTCTAAAAATATTAACAAAGGTAATTCAATTCACTGAATTCAAAAACAGGTTTAAGGTTATTCCGGATGATTGACCCCGCTGCCGCACGATTGCATCGTGTGGTTTTTACAGCAAAAACATGAACCGATGCTTGTAAAGTACGCGATACCCCGGAGGGATCGCCTGGCGACAATCGCTCACCAGCGTTGGGAGGCCGACGTATCCGAGGCCGATGATGCCGATTACTTCCTGGTTATTGGTTATTTTTTCTAAGATGGTTTTTTTGTAGTTCATGTATTAAAGTTTTACTGTGCTAAAAGTCGTGAGGCTGGTTCGGTAGTTTTTCTTCCTTCGTTTCACTACGGCAGAAAAACTCCCTCGCAGACTCGTGCTACAAATGTTGTCTATCTTTAGGGAAGTCGTGCCATTCACCCTGTAAAATAACGCTTTGCGTTAAAATCTTCGATTTTATTTCACAGGGCAGGATTCCACGAGGGAGGAACGACCGAAGTGGTCTCATCATAGCCCTGTTGTATTTGTTGAGGACGTTTTTTTAACGGCATTGTGCTGAATGTTGGGGCGCGTTGGCTCCGGGGAGTTATTTTGTGGCAGAAGTAATTTTCTTTTTACGGCCAATACGTTGCTTACCCGACAATGACTTGAGAGTTCGATGCAGGGGATTAATGATGGTCAACCCTGTAATTTCATTGGTTTCAGTTTGTACCCTCACAATTGTTCCTTCGCCAATGTCAACTCCTTCTGCATTCTGCGGATTCCCAAATGAGATGTAAAGTACATCTGCTT
>CAYUBV010000574.1:0-1666 GCA_964443035.1 uncultured Tangfeifania sp. | reverse complement strand
TGATTATGCTGTACGATGAACCGACCACCGGACTCGACCCGGTAACTTCCGACGGAATAAGCGCGCTGATTAACGATGTTCAGAAAAAATACAAAACATCATCCATCATCATCACGCACGATATTGAATGTGCCCGCGCCACTGCCGACAGAATTATCATGTTGCAGGACGGCGAAATTTACATGGAAGGAAGCATCGATGACTTTGAAAACTCAACCGATGAGATAATCCAATCTTTTTTCAAACAAAAAACATAAAAAATGGAAAATCATACACCACCGTTTAAGGCACGTCTCGGAATATTTATTGCAGTTGGAATTGCAATTTTTGTAATTGCCATTTTCATTATTGGCAAACAACAGCATTTATTTAATCCTGTATTCAAAATTACAACCAATTTCAGTAACATTAGCGGACTGCAGGCTGGAAATACTATCCGGTTCTCAGGAATCGAAGTTGGCATTGTAGATAACATTCAAATCATTAATGATTCAACCGTACAGGTTGACTTGCTTGTGAGAAGAGATGTGCAGCAGTTTATAAAGGCAGATAGTTATGCAAGCATTAGTTCCTCAGGAATTATTGGCGATAAGATTGTTGTTATTACACAGGGAAGCACCGGCGCAGATATGGCAGAAGACGGAGAACATATTTTGTCGAAAGAACCGCTTGAAACCGATGACATTATGAAAAGTTTGAAAACCAGTGCAGAGAGCGCCGAAGTTATTACACTGCAACTGGCCGAAATAATGATGAATATTAACAGTGGACAGGGAACACTGGGCAGACTGATACAGGATTCAACCATTGCAGAAAATATCAATCAGACCATTGAAAACTTCAAAAAAAGTTCTGAAGGGTTGGATGAAACCATAGAAGTCACACAACAAAACGTATTTGCCTTTATGGAGAGCCTGCAGAAAACGGCCGCAAAAACTGAAGTTGCTTCCAACGAACTCGGTGAAATTATGACAAAAATAAACAGTGGCGAAGGAGCTATTGGAATGTTGCTCAAGGATACATCTATCGTTAATAACATTGATGAAACCATTATCAACCTGAAAGAAAGCAGCATCGGATTGAACGAAAACATGGAAGCACTCAAACACAATTTCCTGTTCAGAGGGTATTACAGACGGCAGGATAAAAGAGAGGCCAAAGAAGAGGAAAAAATGCGAATGGAGACAGATACGGTAATGCCGGCGGAAAATAAATAAGAGATTGCTCGAAAAAAGCTGTCATTTCGACGAGTATTCGAGGAGAAATCTGTTTCAAATTCAGAGATTTCCTGCCCGTCCGGTCAGGCGGGCTCACCCGGAATACCCGGATTACCAATGACAGATTTTCAAATAAGACCCTGAAACAAGTTCAGGGTGACGTTTAATGAAGGCTGCAAGTAACTTTGAAACGTCATGCTGTCCGCCAGCTGGCGGATTCAGCATCTCTGTCTTTTACTCATTATGTACAATAAAAAATTGAGTGAACACTCGAGATGACAAGGAATTTAAAAGCGACAAGCAGAACACCTGACAGCGTTATTAAAAAGTAAAAATGTGAATGAAAAATACGGCAATATTATTTTTTGTTTTACTGCTAACGAATGATTTCGCGTTTGCACAGGATACTATAACCCACAAAGATACAACCCGGCTTTACGAGAACATTG
>CAYUBV010000573.1:0-1671 GCA_964443035.1 uncultured Tangfeifania sp. | reverse complement strand
TTGCATTGTAAGAAGATGTTACCGGAGTTTGATTTCCCCGTAAAAGTTTTTCCTGTTCCCTTAATTTATGCGTCAAACTTTCATTTTGAGCCAGCAGATCTTTGTTTTGTTTTTCGTAGTATTGTATTTCATTTTCTCTACTTGCTTCCAATGCAGGGTTTTCTTTGTTTGGATCAATCATACCTTGTTGTTCGTCAAATGCTAATTTCCTGTTTTGTTCAAAATCTGATGTCAAAATATAGGTTCCTGTTAACCCTACAATACCAAGTATCGTAAGAACCGCACTTATTTTTCTGAATTCTTTTGAAAGAATCATAAACACCAAAACAAAAACCGCAATGGCGCCACTCACAAAAAAAGCCATTTTTTCTGTTTCGTAATCCAAAAATCCGGTGTCTTTTGCCTTGTCAAAAAGCAGCAGCGTAATGACCAAAGCAATTATTACAAGCGTTATTGTTACGATGAGGGATTGAACAAATTTTGGCAATTTTTCCCACGATATCTTGGCTGCCATAATGGTAAGGATTTGATTTAACGTGTTAAAAGTTACGGATTTATTTTCTTCTAAGCAATAAGGGCTTAATTGCACGATTTCTTTACCGCCATGATTTCCCCCGGGAGCTTTGTCCTTTCTCCATATATTTTCCTACATTTACTACAAAAACCATAATTTAAACCAATGTCAAACCAATTATGAAACTTCGATTAACAGGAATTGTATTATTTATCTTGTTGATAAATCCAAATTCTTTTGTTTTTGGCAATTCCGACTGGCCCATGTGGCGGTACGATTCTAATCGTTCTGCCTCTACGCCAGCGCATTTGGCAGATGAACTACACCTTCAGTGGCAGGTGAAATATGCTGCCCGTGAACCTGTCTGGGACGATCCGCTGAACCGGAACCTGATGCAGTTCGACCGGATTTTTGAGCCGGTTGTGGCTGGAAATAAGGTGTTTGTTGGATTTAACGATCAGGACAAAGTGGTGGCCCTCGATATTCATTCCGGAGAAGAACTTTGGCATTTTTATGCCGATGGGCCGGTGAGGCTTCCGCTGGCTGTTAACAAAGGGAAAATTTATTTCACAGGGGATGACGGAACTTGTTATTGCCTCGATACCGGCGATGGTTCACTAATATGGAAACGCCTGCTGGCACCTTCCGGCAACAAGCTTTTGGGCAACAAACGACTTATTTCCATGTGGCCTGCAAGGGGAGGCGTTGTAATAAAAGACGATATCATTTATACAGCCGCAAGCATTTTTCCCCTGATGGGAACCTTTATTTATGCACTGGATGCAGAAAACGGCGACATTATCTGGAAAAATGAGGGGACGGGGAGTAATTACATTTTACAGCCCCACAATTCCCCGGCTTTTGCCGATGTGGCGCCGCAGGGGCCTTTTACCATCAGTGGTAATAAATTGCTGGTTGCCGGCGGCCGTTCCGTACCGGCAGCGTTCGATTTAAAAACGGGTGAGGAACTCTATTACCGGCTTGCTGCCAGTGGCAAAACCGGCGGGGCGTTTACCTGTGCGGGCGATGACGTTTTTTTTAATCATCACCGCGGGCGGGTGACCTGGATGTATGATTCGGAAACCGGTGAAAGACTTTCCAACAAAACCGGCGAATACCCTGTCATCGATGGGAATACTTTCTACTTTTCAGGAAAT
>CAYUBV010000572.1:0-1672 GCA_964443035.1 uncultured Tangfeifania sp. | reverse complement strand
CTTTAAAATCGGGCATCTGCGTTACTTTTTCCACCTCTTTTAAAACCGATTTTTCGGAGCGGCTGGCAATAAATTTTCCCTGGTGGGCCGAGATGGTGCAAAACGTACAACCGCCAAAACATCCGCGGTGAATGTTAATGGAGTGCCGGATCATTTCGTAGGCCGGAATCGTTTCCTTACTGTGGTAACGCGGATGCGGCAGCCGTGTGTAAGGCAAATCGTACACCCGGTCGATTTCTTCTTCGCGGAAAACCGGCCACGGCGGATTCACCACCACTTTTCTTTCGCCGATCCGCTGCACCAGCTTTTTGGCTTCCATCTTGTTCGATTCCTCCTCGATGTGCATAAAATTGCGGGCAAACTTTTTCCGGTCGGTCAGGCACTCCTCGTGCGACGCCAGTTCCAGTTCGTTCCACTCTTTTTGGGTGGCATAATCGCCTTCGTCTCCCGCCATAAAAACCGTTTGCGGAATGTTGGTAAGACTTTCCACCGGCACTCCGCGCTGAACAAGCCGGGCAAATTCCACAATCGCCTTCTCCCCCATTCCGTAAAACAGCAAATCGGCTTTTGAATCTTTTAGAATAGAGGGCATCAGCTTGTCCGACCAGTAATCGTAATGGGTCAGCCGCCGCAGCGATGCTTCAATCCCGCCAATAATGAGCGGCACATCCGGGAAAAGATTTTTCAGAATAGCAGAATAGGTAATTGTTGCATAATCGGGTCGTTGCCCTGGTCTTCCGCCGGGAGTGTAGGCATCGTCGGAACGTTTGCGTTTATTGGCGGTGTAATGGTTCACCATGGAATCCATGTTGCCGGCTGTTACGGCAAAAAAAAGCCGCGGTGTGCCCAGCTTTTTAAAATCGCGCAAATCGTCCTGCCAGTTGGGTTGTGGAACAATGGCCACTTTCAGACCTTCGGCTTCCAGGATACGGCCGATTACCGCCGCGCCAAACGACGGATGATCGATGTAGGCATCGCCCGTAAAAAGGATTACATCGGCCTGCTGCCAGCCCAAATCCTTTATCTCTTTTCGTGATGTGGGCAGCCACTTATTCCTGTATCTGTTTTTTTCACTCATATTAATAAAAGACAAAATAAATCAATTTTCATGAAATCGGATAATTCTGTCCGTAATTATTTTAATCGCAGCAGAAGTCAGAAAGTGATGTAAAATATAATTCCATCGAAAAGATTTACGTTTCTCTGTTTTGTACCTGTTCAATTAATCAGGGGTAAAAATTATCTTTGCAGACGATGAAAAATTTCGATGTCATTGTAATTGGTGCCGGTGCTGCCGGATTGCTTGCTGCCGGAAGAGCCGCCGAACAGGGGGGCCATGTTCTGGTACTTGAAAAAATGAGGCAGCCAGGCCGAAAATTGTTAATCACCGGCAAAGGTCGCTGCAACATTACAAATGATGCGCCCGTTAGCGAATTCATCAAACATGTTTATCCCAACGGCAAATTTCTGCGAAATGCTTTCTCGCAGTTTTTTTCAAAAGATATAATCAACCTGCTCCAAAAGTATGGGACTGAAGTTAATCTCGAACGCGGCGGCCGCTATTTCCCGGCAAGCAACAAATCGTCCGATGTTTTAAATGCTTTGCTGAAATGGGTGTCGGATTTGAATGTGGAAATCCGCTGCGGCGAAAAAGTGGAAAAGATAGTTACGG
>CAYUBV010000571.1:0-1677 GCA_964443035.1 uncultured Tangfeifania sp. | reverse complement strand
CCATTGAAAACCTGGACCGGACTGCCAGAATATTTTTGGAATATATGGAACAGTTTAATTTTTCAGATAATGCGCTGACAGAAAAGGAGAAAAAAGAAGGCTGGGAGTTACTGTTTGATGGCAAAACATTAAATGGATGGAGGGGATTTGGTCTGGATAAAGCTCCGGAAGGATGGGTTGCAGAGAATGGAACGATTAAAATATTACCAAAGACCGACTGGCCCAGGCAAGCCGATGGTCAGCCAATTTTGGGTGCAGACTTAATAACTGTGGAAACTTTTGACAATTTCGAACTGGTGTGGGAGTGGAAAATAGGCACAGGAGGAAATAGTGGGATTAAGTATAATGTCTCCGAAGAACTTTCAATATCCTATCCCCCCGAAGGATGTGCATTGGGTTTTGAATACCAGATGATGGACGATACCGGTTTATCTGGCCGCTCCATGGACAACAGTACCGGGGCATTATACGATCTGGTCGCCCCGGCAAAGGAAAAAATACTTAACCCCATTGGTGAATTTAATACCAGCCGTATCATTTTTAATGGTAATCGTGGTGAGCATTGGCTTAACGGGAAAAAAGTATTGGAGTTTGAAATGAACAGTTCATCTTTTGATTCTTCGTTGAAGAACAGTAAATTTAATGACATTCCTGGTTTTGCAAAAAAAAGGAAAGGTCATATCGTATTACAGGATCATGCAGAAGCTGCATGGTTTAAAAACATTAAAATCAGAAGGTTGAACGCTGAAAATAACTGAAATGGAATTGTAATTTACTAATAAAATAATCAAATTTAAAAAACTGTTGTATGAAAACAAGATCAATTTTTTTTCTGATTTCTGCATTTCTGTTATTTTTAATTTCATGCAATGTAGAGGACAACCCAAATACTTCCAGGCCGGATTTTATCATTGATTCTCACATTCATTACCGGGCCACCGATGAATGGGAAGAATCTTTTACAGAAGTTTTTACCGATCACAAAGCCATGGGGTGTGTTTTGGTTGGTATGGAACACCTTGAAAGGGGAATTCAATTCGCCAACGACCATCCGGACCTGGTAATACCCTATGCTGCTATTGATATCGACAGTCCGACTGTAACTGATGATATCCGGAAAGCAAAGGAAATGGGTTATAAAGGTTTGGGAGAATTGTTTGCCACCAAAGGCTGGAATTATGACAATTCAAGATACGATTCAATATGGATACTTGCGGAACAGCTCCAAATGCCGATTGCACCTCACACAGGCATACATGCGCGTGGAAATTTCGCGGGAATGAGACCTGCTTTCGTAGCTTCTATTGCCGAAAAGCACCGCAATTTAACCATTCATGCCGCCCATTTCGGAAACCCCTGGTATCCTGAAGCAGCAGAAGGAGCCCGTTTGAATCCGAATCTCTGGTTCGATATTTCAGGTTCATCGCTGATAAAAAAGGACCATGATCCTGAATTCTGGGGACAATATCTCTGGTGGACACCCCATCTTGGCAAACCACATGTGGGAGCAGGAGCCGGACCTGCCTGGGAAAACATACTATTTGCCACAGATGAGGTTGCTGAAGAGGAAAACATGGTGCAAAACATCATACGCTTTAATAAAATGTTGGATGCCAACAATGTTCCGGAGGAAACCCGAAAAAATATGTATGGGCGCACCATTGCCCGGATTCATGG
>CAYUBV010000570.1:0-1678 GCA_964443035.1 uncultured Tangfeifania sp. | reverse complement strand
CCATACAATATAACATGTCATATATAGCTATTTTTTACAATTAAATTATACAAATCTGACAATATTTGCTATCTTTACTAAGAGCAAAATAAATTAATGGTTTATATTTTAGACGTAATAAATGACAGGTTAGTAAAGCCCGAAATCGTTGTACCTGAGCTAAATGAAATACCATTAAAAAAAGATGGATGGAATTTTAATTGGAGAAAATTAAGCAAAGAGAAAAATTCCAAAATATTCATTTTGAGAACAATTGAATTAAACCCAGGCGTTGAAGGTGTTTTGCAATTAAAAGTTGAAAATGATATGCTTATTATGAACGTTTTAGAAATAGCACCACATAATATCAGCCGAAAAAACAAAAGATATGATTATGTCGCTGGTTGTTTGATTGCCTTTGCTTGCAAAGAAAGCTTCAAAATGGATAGTAATTATAAAGGATTTTTAACCTTTATGTCGAAAACAAGCCTAATGAATTGGTATAAAAAAAAATACGGAGCAAAAGTGGGGCTTGGACAACGTATGTTTATTGATTATGAAAACGGCCTGAAATTAATTGAGCAATACCTTGAAAGAAAAATAAAATAGCAATGAAAAAAAATAATAATACGGAACCGGCTAATGGCAAGTTGACAAATCAGATGGACATCGGAACCGATGAATTCAAAGATTTTCAGGCAACAATGTTGAATAAAGCTAAAAGCCAATCGCAGAAACAAAAAAGAGAAATTGAATTGTTGTCCATAAAATTTCAGATGCAAGATTATTTGAAGTCGGAAAGCAAAGAACTTAAGCAGCCGGGAGAGTTTTTAAAAGAATACTTAAAAACGCTCAGAATTCCTCAAAAGAAATTTGCTCATTATATCGATATAAATCCTTCAAATTTAAGTAAGATAATTAATGGAGAACGACCAATTAATTATGAATTAGCAATTATTTTTGGAAATATCTTTAAGATTGACCCAATGCTTTGGATTGAAATTCAGGCAAGAAATGAATTAAAAAGAATCAGAAGAACTAAAATCCAAAAATTTGATAATTACTCATTGGGAGATTTGATAACCCAGTAGCAGCCACGAATAACACGCAAAAAACACTACTTATTCGTGTCCATTCGTGCCATTCGTGGCAGTCATCTTACAATATTATCTGCTGCTTTAATTCACATTCAAATCATACGGCATGCGGGTGTAAATGCCATTCATGCCCGACGCTTTTTTCAGGAATTCGTAATAACGGTATTTTTCGCCCAGTTCCTTTTTCAGTATCCAACCGCGCAGTCTGTCGGGGCCGGTTTTGAAGAGTTCTTCAAACGGGTCGCGCTGGCGGGGAAGCGAAATGGTGCGGTAATTTTCGAGTCCTTCGATTTCTGCTGCCAGTTCAATGGCATCCTGCAGTCCGCCAAACTGGTCAATCAAACCGATTTCCAACGCATTTTCACCGCTCCACACGCGGCCCTGGCCAATCTTATCCACCGCTTCCTTGGTCATTCCCCGACCTTCGGCTACATGCGAAACAAAGGTGTCGTATCCTTCTTCAATCATTTGCTGCAGCAACCGGCGTTCATAGTCGGTCATCGGCCGGGTTGGCGAAAGAAAGTTTGAATGCTCATTTGTTTCCACTACATCGGTGGTAATTCCGATTTTATCATTCAACAGTTCACCAAATTCAGGAATCA
>CAYUBV010000569.1:0-1681 GCA_964443035.1 uncultured Tangfeifania sp. | reverse complement strand
GAAACCGGTGAAGAAGTTGCCACCGCAGTTTTTAACTACCCGCGCTGGGAAAAGGGGATGTATAATGATGCATCAAAAAACCGGTTTCGCCAGCATCCGAAAGATTACCTCGAAGGATTGGAATACACCATTAAAGAGGCGCTGAAACAGGCACCCGAAGGTGTGGCTGAAAATATTGCGGGAATTTCGGTCGATACAACCGGCTCTACCCCGGTAGCGGTGGATGAAAAAGGAACACCGCTCTCGCTGACCGGCGGTTTCGAAGAAAATCCCAACGCAATGTTCGTGTTGTGGAAAGATCATACCGCGGTAAAAGAGGCTGAAGAAATCAATCAACTGGCCCGGAAATGGGAGGTGGATTTTACCAAATACGAAGGCGGGATTTATTCTTCGGAATGGTTTTGGGCGAAGGTGTTGCACGTTATTCGCGAAGACCCCGGAGTTTTCAGGGCAGCTTATTCATGGGTGGAACATTGCGACTGGATTCCGGCAATTCTTACCGGAAATACCCATCCGAAGACATTGAAGCGCAGCCGGTGCGCAGCCGGACACAAAGCCATGTGGCACGAGGCGTTTGGGGGTTTGCCTTCCGAAGAATTTCTGACAGCGCTCGACCCGATGCTGGCCGGTTTGCGCGAACGGTTGTACAAAGAAACCTTTACGTGCGATGTTGCAGCAGGAACACTTTCCGGTGAGTGGGCGCAAAAACTCGGGTTGCCTGAAAATGTGGTTATTGGAGTGGGTGCTTTCGATGCGCATCTTGGTGCGGTTGGCGCCGAAATTGAACCTTATTATCTTTCAAAAGTGATGGGAACTTCCACCTGCGATATGCTGGTTGCGCCAATGGAAGAAGTGGGCGATAAGCTGGTCAGCGGAATTTGCGGACAGGTAGATGGTTCGATTATGCCGGGAATGCTGGGGCTGGAAGCAGGGCAATCGGCGTTTGGCGATATTTACGCCTGGTTTAAAACGGTGCTGGAATGGCCGCTGAAAAATATTCTAACAGAATCGGAACTTATTGATGCGGAAACCAAACAAAAACTGATTGCTGAAACTTCGGATAAAATAATCGCAGAATTGAGCGAAGCCGCATCAAAAATTCCGATTGAAGAGAGCGGGGTAGTGGCGCTCGACTGGATGAACGGCCGGCGTACGCCCGATGCCAATCAAAACCTGAAAGGCGCCATCACCGGATTGAACCTCGGTTCGGATGCTCCGCGCATTTTCCGTGCACTGGTGGAAGCCACTGCTTTCGGTTCAAAAGCCATTAACGATCGTTTCCGTGACGAGGGTGTGCGCATCGATGGTGTGATTGCACTGGGTGGCGTGGCAAAAAAATCACCGTTCGTTATGCAGATTGTGGCCGATGTGCTGGATATGCCCATTAAAGTTGCCCGCTCGGAGCAGGCATGTGCGCTGGGTTCGGCAATGGCTGCTTCGGTAGCGGCAGGAATTTATGCCAACACTTCCGAAGCTCAGAAAAATATGGGCGGCGGCATCGAAACCGAATACCATCCCATTCCTGAAAATGTGGAGAAATACAAAGTGCTTTACAAAAAGTATAAGAAATTAGGGAAGTTTATCGAGTTTGAATATTAGCGGAAAGAACTTTCTTTTCCGGATGTGAATGTCGGTATTTCGTTAAAACATTGTTATTTGCCTGTCATGCTGAGTGCTCACC
>CAYUBV010000568.1:0-1685 GCA_964443035.1 uncultured Tangfeifania sp. | reverse complement strand
GTTTCTGGCATTGTGTTTATGTTTTATTCTTTTAAGGCATTCATGAACCAATTCATTTTTATCTTTAAATATTTCGTACACAGTTCGTTTAGACATTCCCAGCCCGTTGGCAATCCCATCCATAGTAACATTGCGTATGCCGTATTGGAAAAATTGTTGTGTGGCTTCTTCAATAATTCTGTCTTGTAATTCCATTAATTTTGAATTTGGCGCAAATTTAAGGGAAAACTCAAAACACGATGAAAGTTTTCTGTGAAATGTGATTTTTTATCGGTGAAAGCAGGAAAAGATGTGAAATGTGTGTATTTTTGAGAAAGCGAGGGTTTCGCTTGGAGCGAAGCCCTCGCTAAAAATGTGCTAAATCAAAAATACTTGTATTATGAAATCTAAAATTAACAATTTGCATTCAATGCTTTTCATTTCTGCAGCCATAATTTTTTTAACCGGGCTTTCATGTTCACAGCAAAAGGTTGGAATTGACGCAAAACCACCCACCGGCGCAGAACTGCTTTTTGACGGTTCGCGCGAAATGCTGGATGAAAAATGGACGTACTGGGAAGGGCCCCGTTTTTCCGCTGAATTGCCAATCAGTTGGGAGATTGTTGAAGATCCTGTGGATGATGGCACAGTAGTTAGCGCTGATGATCCTGCAGCAGAAGGCGGGAAATACGGAACTGCCGATATTGTAACCAAAAACAAATACCGTGATTTCAGGCTACATGTTGAATTTTTGGTTTCAAAGCCCGGCGGCAACAGCGGTGTTTATTTACAAAACCGATATGAAATTCAGATTCTCGACGGTGATTCCACGAAACACGGAATAGGCGCGGTGATAAACGAAACCGAATCACCGTATCACGCATACAATGGAGCTGGGAACTGGAATGCATACGACATTCAGTTCAGAGCTGCCCGGTTTGAAAACGGGGAACGAACAGAAAAAGCGCTGGTTACCCTTTATTTTAACGGGGAAAAAGTGCATGTTAACGTACCGATTAACCAGGTTTGGGGTGGCCCAAATTCCGGGATTGATGGTGGAAACGACGGAGGAAAAGGTATTACCGACCGTCCCGGTGGAATTAAACTTCAGGCAGAAGGCCACGAAGTTTTGTACCGAAATATCTGGATTAAGGAATTAAACCTGGAAGAACCGGATACCGACTTTTAGCTGGGAAATCTACACAAACAGGGGGTGCCTAAAATACAATTTAAAAGCAGTTAGACCATTAAAAATTCGAATTACAAAATCTTTCTCTTTTAAATACACTAAATTTACCTCTGTAATTATCCAAAAATCAACGCAGCATTATGAAACAAAAAGTGGCACTTGCACTTGGAAGCGGAGGGGCACGTGGCCTGGCGCACATTGGAGTTATTGAAGAACTGGAAAAACAGGGTTTTGAAATTACTTCGGTCAGCGGGTGTTCGATGGGCGCGGTGATTGCCGGATTTTACGCCATGAAGAAACTCAACATTTATTCCGACTGGATATGTACCCTGAAAAAAAGGGATGTTTACAGCCTGATGGACGTAACATTAAGCCAGAGTGGTTTGCTCAAAGGCGATCGCGTATTCAACAAAATGAGGGAACTGATTCCGGACATGCTCATCGAAGAAATGCACATTCCGTTTTCAGCCGTGGCCACCGATGTTATCAGTCGGAAAGAGGTGATTTTCACCAGCGG
>CAYUBV010000567.1:0-1698 GCA_964443035.1 uncultured Tangfeifania sp. | reverse complement strand
TGTTTTATACAGAGACTTCTAAAACTTTCAACATATTGAGATTTATTTAGTTTAAAACGTGACAAACAAATCACAAAAAAAAAACCCCCGTTTAACCAGGGGTATTTTCTGCTTCTTAATCTGCTTTTTTTCGATACTCCGGTTAAATTTCCATCCAAACATCAACCCGAAGTTTTATAATTCTGAATTATTGGCCCGACAGTTTCAAAGCTTTCGGGAAAAGAATATTATTTTCGAGATGAACATGAACATGGAGGTCATCTTCAAACTGTTGCAGTAGCTTTAAAGTTACCTCATACGTTTTGCAGGCATCTTCCGGAATCCTGTAATTGCCGGTTAAACGATTGATTTTTTCCATTGCACCACCTGCAAAATCGTGCTCCTTAAACATTCTTTCGATTTCCGATTTAATTGTCATATTTAATTTTTCTGAATGTTGGTTCATCGTTTCCTTTATGGCCGGGAACAATACTTCTTCTTCATTTTTCAGATGTTGCCTCAGTTCTTTATTGATTTCTTCAAAAAGCTTCGCTACTTCAACCAATTCGGGGTGGTTATTACCATGTACGTTTGCAATTTTATTTGTGTAAAAAAGCAATTCGGGCAAATGTTTCATTACAAATTTATGGTGAGTGTTCACAATGTAATCACTCAAAAAAGCGGGATCCCAATCCTTGAAATTGTGGGAGGGGAAACTATGATCAGTTAATCCGCTCAATTCTTCTTCCAGCACTTGCCGGTCAATATTTTTATCAATGCAGGCTTCAGACAATGTTTGTTTTCCACCACAGCAAAAATCAATTCCGGCATTCTTGAAAATGGTTGCCGTACGAAAATCGTTGGTTACTATTTCTCCTACCGTCAAATTATCTTCCAATGCTTTATTCATTTCATGTTCATTTAAATGTTCGGGGCAAATATAGAAACTTTTTAACTAAAGGACAAAAGGGTCTTTTAGTAAATAATAAAAATCCCTATATTTGCACAGAGAAAAAACAGAAATAAAATTGTTTAAAAAAGAGACAGAATACGCACTCAGAGCCCTAGTTTATATACAACGCCAGAACCAAAATGGAAGAAGACCGGGAATTGCTGAAATTGCCAGTGGAATTGAAACCCCTCCCTCTTTCACCGCAAAGGTATTGCAGCGGTTGGTAAGATTGGGATTAATCGAATCGCAAAAAGGTAAAAACGGGGGGTTTTACTTTAACCCTGACAAACCCGATTTACCTTTAAAACAAGTCATTTCTTCCGTAGAGGGAAATGCCATTTTTGAAAATTGTGGCTTTGGTTTAAAAAACTGCGACGACAAAAATCCATGTCCGCTGCATGCCACATATGCTCCCATTAGGGATGCCATCAATGAATTGGTATCCGGTGAAACCATTCAAAGTCTGGCTAAAAAAGATAAAAACGGCACGGATTTCTCGCTAAGAAGAAATCAAACTATTTCTGAAGAATAATTTTTCCCTCATAATTTCAGGTATTTAACGCTTCCAAAACCCGCTGGGGAGTAAGCGGCATCCGGTGAACCCGTGCCCCGCAGGCATCGAAAACGGCGTTGGCAATGGCTCCGCCCACCGAAATTATAGCAGGCTCTCCGCCTCCCTGCGGTGCTTCGTCCATCGCATCGACATACACCGATTCGATTTTTTCAGGAATCATGGAGAAAACAGGCAACTGGTAATCGCCAAAATT
>CAYUBV010000566.1:0-1698 GCA_964443035.1 uncultured Tangfeifania sp. | reverse complement strand
CCAGGCTGTTGCCCCATTTTTGAATTTTAGTACGCATGAATTCTGTTTTTGTATCTACAACTAAGATACAATAAATTTTCTGTCGCCAAATAACATTGTGAGGGCTTAAAAATAAAGGGAAGGTTCTGAGAATAAGTATTCATCGCATGACTTTGAGTCAACCGATGAATACTTACTTTTGCATCTGCTATAACTGAATCGTAACACTTTTCCCTGCGTACACATCCTGTGGTAAATCAACCAGAATTAGTGTCTCCTGTTTTGATTCATTGGGAAAAGTTTGAAAATTATCTCCGCTGACGTTGTAAATTCCGGAAACTGTTAACAGAATTCTGTTCAGTTTTCTTGACGGATCGGCAACAGAAATCTCTTTAATCCGGTTATCTTCCATTTTCAGCATAGCCATTCCCTGGCTGCCCATTCTTATTTCTAAATCTTCGGAAATTTTCAATTCCCCTGCCCTGTAAAAAGCAGCCTGACACATTTGCATTTTATCGCTTTTTGCAGCCTGTAAATTGGGCGTATTGGAAAGAATTTCAATTTCGCGGTTATTGGCAGCTGTTACCGCCAGCTCCTGCTCACTTACATCGGGAACCACAATGTATTCATAAGAAGCTTTTTGCGGTCGCTGGCCATGGTCAAACCACAACATGAACACATCTTTTGTAACCAGTTCTTCCGATATATTTTTTTGATCCGTTATATCCGACCAGCGGCCCTGTTCCGGTTGGTTCGAAATGTTCACTTTTGCCGGAGATGGTAAAATGTATCCGATTCTGTCGTGAAAAACCCACTTGATATTTTCCATTTCGTGGCTGCCTTGCGGAAGTTCATTTACCTGGTTGACCTGCATCACTTTTACAGGACTGCGCATCAACACCTGATCAATAGTTGTCGCAACCGGCAGGTTTTTATCCGAGTTGATCCCGGCGCCAAGGCATACATATTCATCATCAAAAAAGAACCACGATTTTTTGGCTTCAGTCATGTCGTGCGGACTTTTAAAATCGAATGCCACTGCACCGCACATTTCATCGGTTACTGCTCCCACAAAACCGGTCAGCCCATCTTTCTGAATTTCATCAGGCCCATGTAATTCCGGTTTTTGCATGATTGTGGTTCCAGATATTTTTTGCCAGTCGTAAACCGGCCAGATGTTGTGGTATTCGTCGCCTTTCAGCATCAGGTAATTGGTTCCATCGGCGCGGTGGTGGGTGGTTTTTCCCGGTCCATTGTATGGTTCTTCCATATTCCTGTTTCGGGTTGAAAACATACGCACAGTGGTATAAAAATTGGGGCGTTGAAAAACAAAATGCTCGGTCTGCCAGAAAAATTTTGCAAATGACTGCGATGGTTCGGCTTCCCCTTTTCTCAACTGCATAATTTCTTCCAGTTCATCTTTCCGATAGTCGGTACTGATTAAAAGCCGCTCAATCTCCTCGGTTCCTCTGGGTTCAAATGTTGCTTTATGCGATATGCTCCTGTTTTTTACGCTGATATCGGTATAGACTCCGTAAACCAGTTGCTTGTAAATTCCGTCGAGGTAGTAATCCACCAACTGGTTGATTTTTTCTTTTGAGAAAGCGTATTTCGTTCCTGCAACATAATACGACCACTCACCAAAAGCATTCGCATATTTCCCGTAACCATAAGAAGTGGTATTATTTACCCTGTCGTGCCGGTGATGAAAACTGTAAT
>CAYUBV010000565.1:0-1700 GCA_964443035.1 uncultured Tangfeifania sp. | reverse complement strand
ACCAGCGTTTCATTACAGGCATGGAAAAAGCCAGCCAATAAAATAATTGCGAAAAGTTTTAAAAGTAAATTTTTCATTTTTATAAGGATTTAATGGTGATTTTATCTCTGCAATATCTGAATAAATCCTTACAAACAAAAGATTCTCGATTTTTTTATTTCGATTGTTTAAAAATAGCTGCTAAATCAGATTAATTTGAAAGCAGGTTTTCGACTTTGCTGATAATTTCTTCGAAATCCTCCTTGTTGTATCCTGTAGAAGAAACGGCAATTTTTCCATTTCTATCGATAACAAAGTTTCTTGGAATGTTTTGTCTGGCATATTTCGAAAAGATTTCCCGCTCGGGGTCGGGGTAAAATGGCAGCCTGTAATTATGGTCGGCTTTGAATTTGTTCACCTCCTCCCAGGTATGCTCACGGCCAATAACCAGCACTTTAAAATCATCGCGGTTTTTGAATTCGTCATAAACTGCTTCCTGCAAATGGGGCAGTTCTTTCCGGCAGGGTGGGCACCAGGTGGCAAAAAAGTTGATCCAAACCACTTTTCCTTCCAGATCGGAGAGTGATTTTTTCATTCCGTTTTCCATGGTGATGGTAAAATCCGGTGCTTTCCGGCCTTCTTTAACAAACGTGAATTCATCCTGTGCCTGAAGGCTGAATGCAAATAAAAGTAAAATGACTGTCAGCAGTGAAGTTGTTGGTTTCATATTGCTGTTTAACAGTCATGGCACCACTTTGATTGGTGCCATGAACTGTGGTTTAAAATTTTGCGGTTAAATATTATTTTAAATTTTTTTGAATCCGTGAATGGATTTTTGAAATGTCCGATTTTTTGAACTTGTCGCCGGTGATTTTTTCAAAAAGCTCGATGTAGCGCTCCGAAACCGAGTTGACAAATTCCTCGCTCATTTCCGGCATTTTTTGACCTTCTTTTCCCTGAAACCCGTTTTCGATGAGCCACTGGCGCACAAATTCTTTTGAAAGTTGTTTTTGTTTTTCGCCTTTTTTCTGCCGTTCTTCATAGCCGTCGGAATAAAAATAGCGCGATGAATCGGGCGTGTGAATTTCGTCGATGAGGTAGATTTTACCTTCTTTTTTGCCGAATTCATATTTGGTATCCACGAGAATGAGGCCTTTCTCAGCCGCCATTTCTGTTCCACGCTGAAACAGTTTGCGGGTGTAATTTTCGAGCATTTCATACTCCACCTTATCAACCAGTCCCTGCGAGATAATCTCGTCGCGCGAAATATCTTCGTCGTGGCCGGTTTCAGCTTTGGTGGTAGGGGTTAAAATGGGCTCGTCAAATTTCTGGTTTTCCACCATTCCTTCGGGCAGGGGCACTCCGCACAATTCGCGTTTGCCGTCGCGGTACTCGCGCCATGCGTGGCCGGTGAGGTATCCGCGGATGACCATTTCCACTTTGTACGGTTCGCACATGTGGCCCACTGTTACGTTCGGATCGGGCGATTCCATTTTCCAGTTGGGAACTATATCGGCAGTGGCATCCAGGAATTTTGCGGCAATCTGGTTCAGCACCTGGCCTTTGTAGGGAATGCCTTCGGGTAAAACTACGTCGAATGCCGAAATGCGGTCGGTAACCACCATCACCAGCAAATCGTCGTTAATGTTATACACATCGCGTACCTTGCCGTTGTACACACTTTTTTGTTTCGGGAAGCGGAAATCTGTTTTTGTTAATGC
>CAYUBV010000564.1:338-1708 GCA_964443035.1 uncultured Tangfeifania sp. | reverse complement strand
TTCATCTTGATTTATTCACTCTTGACGGACAAATTCAAGTGGTTAACTTGTTTATCTGAAGTTTCCTGAAAATTAAAGCCGGTTTGAAGGAAGCCAAAAAATACAGTTGGCATTAAAATTGAATTTCATTTTTCATGCCTAACTAAAATATTTTTTCATTTAACACACTGAATTTATTTAAAATAATGATCAAATAACCCTTGAAGGAGTAGGTGCTCCCATGGTATATTTCAATTAGATAAGTTACTGAAACTATACCAAAAAAGGAGCGACCTACCATGTTTATATTACATGATTTGCTACTATCTCTGCAAGCTGAATTTTCTAATACCGTTCAGGGACAGAAAAGAAAAGTCTGGTTTGCATACACGTTGCTGGCTGTGGTGGTGCCATTTACATCTTCAATCACCTCCAATCTGTTACGTGCCTTGCAAACTTTGTTCGGTTTTAGATTGCAAAGTCAGAGGTTTTATGCCTTTATGGCAAGTCCGACATTACCGTGGAAAGGATTATGGCAAGCCATGTGGGGAATGATTCCGTCACCAACCGTAAAAGGACGAATTATGGTAGCACTGGATGATTCCATAAATCCAAAGAGTGGAAAGAAAATTTTTGGTTGCGCACATTTTCACGACCATGCCGCAAAGTCCAACCAAAGCTCCTACCCATGGTCACAGTGTATTCTGGCAGTAGGGTTATTGAAAAAAATAAAATCCCGATGGGCCTGTCTGCCTCTTGATTTTCGGTTTTATATGATGAAAAAGGATATTGAGGCAGAATCTGCTACAGCCAAACGAAAAGGGGCGGTTCTTCCTTTTGAAGACAAAATGGGACAGGCTGCCACAATGATAAAGGGCATTCAAAATTATTATAATCAACCAGTATTGACTGTGACAGATAGCTGGTTTGGCAACAATGGCCTCTGGTCCAGGTTAGATCGTGGAAGAGAAGGCTCTTTCCATCTTCTCTCTCGTATGCGAACAAATATTACACTGTATAATTTTGCATCTGTGCCTACGGGAAAACCTACGGCTGGACGTCCACGAAAATATGGTCGACGTATGGGCTCAGTGGATGATTGTGCAGCGAGGTTTAAAGAGAATTCTCAGACTTATGCGGTTTTCCTGTACGGCAAAAAAAGGGAAGTGCAGGCATATTCACAAACCGTGATGCTGAAAACGATGAAGTGCCAAGTGCGAGTTATCTGGATTTATCGGAAAACACGATACGTTGCCCTCATGACCACAGATATGACGCTTTCGGTTGAACAAATTATAGAATACTATGGTGCGCGCTGGAAAATCGAATCCGGGTTTAAAGAAATCAAGCAGGAGATTGGCAGTTCAAAATCACAGACACGAAATGCCGAT
>CAYUBV010000564.1:0-328 GCA_964443035.1 uncultured Tangfeifania sp. | reverse complement strand
CTGCATGATGGCCACAACGCTAACCTGGATTTATGCCGACAGGTTGGAAAATGCGCCAGACCGCAGGCATAAAATTCGGGGACGAGCCGGATTTGCATTTTCTGATGTGCGCAGGATAATCGCGGAAGTGGCATTGGACCCTGATTTTTGTAGAGTTTGCCCTCTGCCAGGTCAAAACCCGCAAAAATCTTTCGTCAAGACCTTGCTACGTATGGTTGCATAGCAAGTTTTTTTACAAATTTATAGGAAACTTCAGTTTTACAGCATCTGGGGCATAAAAACCATTTCCGGTGTCCACCGTAATTACAGGGTGTCTTGTCGAAATAAA
>CAYUBV010000563.1:0-1711 GCA_964443035.1 uncultured Tangfeifania sp. | reverse complement strand
TTAATGACGTATAACCTCGGTAAAGATTGGGACATTGACACGATAATTAAAAATTGTTCCGAAACCGGATGGGTGCATGCCGAGCTTCGTACAACCCACAAACACGGGGTAGAAGTCTCGTTGAGCAAGCAGGAACGCAGGGAAGTTAAAAAGCGGTTTGAAGATTCGCCATTGGAAGCCATTAGCCTCGCCAGCGCTTTTAAATATCATTATCCTGACCCTAAAGAACTCAAAGAAAATATTGAAGGGACAAAAGAATATTTACAGTTGGCTGCTGATGTTGGCGCTATCGGAATCAGGGTCTTTCCAAATACACTTCCCGAAGGTGTTAATCCGGAAAAAACCATGGAACAAATCGGAAAAGCGCTGGCTGAAGTCGGTGAGTTTGGCCACAACGTGGGAGTTGACGTGCGTGTTTGTGCCCACGGCGATGGCACCCGTAATATCCCGGTCATCAAAAAAATAATTGACTATGGAGATAATCCTTATATTTATGTAAACTGGAACTGCTCCTCAACCGATCTTGAAGACGGAGGACTTGAAGAAAATTTCAATTCCATTAAAGACAGGATTAAAGGGGTGCACATGCATGAACTGCATAACGAAAAATATCCCTATCGTCAGTTCCTCAAACTTCTTCGCGACCACGATCATACGGTTTATTGCAATGCCGAAATCGATAAAAGTTGCGAACCCATTACCCTGATGAAATACTACCGGGCCTTGTTCCTGGCATATCAGGATGAATTATAAGCAAGCAAAAATTTTAAACTGTTTCTGCATTTTTTAACACGAAGAGCAACATTGTAAATTTTATATTAATACTACATACTCATGAATTCAAAAATTCAGGTAGCCGGAATAATGCTCCTGCTCATGGCAATAGCATTTTCCTGTACCAATCCACAAAAAGAAAATGAGACAAGTAAAGAAGAGCTTCCAAATATCGTTCTCTTAATGGGCGATGATCATGGATGGGATGAGGTTGGTTATAACGGACACCCTTATATAAAAACGCCCGTGCTGGATGAAATGGCAGCAAGTGGGTTACGTTTCGATCGGTTTTATTCCGGACATCCCACTTGTTCACCTACGCGTGGCAGCTTTTTAACAGGCAGGCACCCGAACCGGTATGGGACATTTGGCCCAAACTGGTCGATGCGACCTGAAGAAATTACCATTGCGCACCTTTTGAAGCAGGCCGGATATGCCACTGCCCACTTCGGGAAATGGCACGTTGGGCCAATCAAAAAAGAATCGCCAACCAGCCCGGGAGCCATGGGGTTTGATGAATGGCTTTCGCACGATAACTTTTTTGAAATAGACCCTGTATTATCCAGAAATGGTGAAACGCCTCAGAAAATTGAGGGCGAGAGTTCTGAGATTCTTATTGATGAAACCATAAAATTCATTCAACAATCAAAAAATCAAAATAAACCGTTTTTAACAGTTGTTTGGTTTGGTTCTCCCCATGAACCCTATAGCGGTTTAGAGAAAGATCTCGCTTTGTATAAAGACCTGCCCGCCAAATATCAGGATCAAAATGTAAGACTCACATCCAACAAGACTGGTCGGCCCACTGAACGACCGCTCCATCTTGTCCTGCAAGAGCGCTACGCAGAAATCACCGCGATGGACAGATCGATTGGAAACTTACGTCAGTTCCTTACAAAAGAAGACCTGCGGCAAAACACTTTGCTTTGGTATTGCA
>CAYUBV010000562.1:0-1711 GCA_964443035.1 uncultured Tangfeifania sp. | reverse complement strand
TAATCCACCTCCTCAAAATCAATATATTCGCCATCATTCTGACCACGTTTTTTATTGCGTTCGTTTTCGTATTCGATAGTAACATCGCCTTCGCTGCGGTTGGTGCGGTGTTGTTGTTTTTGCTGATCACGCATTTTTTGCTGCATATCTTTAACCTTCTTATCGAGGATTAAAGGCAGAATGTAACGGGTAAACAGCCTGACCACAAAATAAATAACTGCTATAAAAATAATTGTCCGGAATAATCCTACAGGATTTAGTATGATGAAAAGTTCCATATTTTAAAAATTACTCTGTATCAAATAATAAATTAATGCCAAGGGACAAATTTAAATGTTTTGAGGAAGTTGGCTGAATAATTCCCAAAATATTATTGCTTGAAAAATAAAACTGAAATTTTGGGAGCGTCCAGGTGATTCCAAATCCCGGTCTGATCGCTGACAAATTAAGTACTGACAAACTTCCTGCCAATTCAACCCCTTTGCCTGAACGGGTTTGAATAAAAGCAGCAAATAAATTTTGAGGCTGATTTCTGAACCAGGTAAACTGGTTGTTAATTCCGGCAGTTACTTTTTTAGAAAATTGGTATTTCCCTGATATATTTAAAGTTACGGGTAAAAAAGTTAACGTTCGTTTCGTGGCATCTTCCACATTTATGATGTATGAAACAGAGTCTCCGAAAGCGAGAAGTGCTTCCCGTGGCTCCAGATAATATTCGCTGTCTGGATCGATTGACTGGTATAGATCATCTTCTGAAAACCGGGCCGGACCTGAAAAATCAATTTCAAAAGTATTGTGTTTTAATGTGGTAAAACCCACGTCGAGCAGGCTGGCAGAAAATTCAGAAAATTCATTCCTCCGGTAATTCAGCCCAAAATCCAACGCGAAGCCAAGATTACGAGGCTGAAAAAAATAGTCGCCCGGATAAATGTCGGCTAAAAATATGGAGCGGTCAACCTCCGGGTAATACTGATGAACCATTGGTCCCGCTATTAATAACGAACCTTCGGGTTTTAACAGTAACTCTTCGTTTCCGGCATCAGCTTCAACTGATAAAGAAAGCTCCTTAGCCTCGAAACCCATTTTCCCGAACAAAATTTTCGGACTGATGCCAACATCCAGGTTTTCCCAAATTCTTTTTGAAACGCCAAAAGAAAGTTCCCTGAAATGCTGAAAATGAAAATCTGCCTCCCCAAAATATTCATTTGTTCCCAAATACGGACGGGTTCCGTCGCGGATAATTTTTACAATGTCGCGGTCGAAGCCTCCGGTTGCAACTATCCGCTCCGATACGGATAACCGCAATGTGTAATCGTTGTGTTTCAAGCTGGCATAAAACAGGGAAATCCGGCCTGAAGCACTGGCTTTTCCAAGCGGTTCGAGTGCATCATAAAACCGGCTGACATTGTAACTAAACCCTTTTGAAAACAAAGCATCAAAAGGTGCATTGGCATTCCAGGTACCATAAATTCCCGACAAAAAAGGAAGCCCGACAACCAGTTTGTCGTTTTTGTTTTGAAGGGCCGGATTAAAAACAGACGACTGTGAAACACCGGGAAGAAGAAACAGCGGGGATGTTTCCTGCGATTTACCTTTAAAAGCAATCATCAGAAAGAAAAAAATCCACCCAATAAATTTCATTCTTAAAAAATGAAGTCGCATTTCACCTGTTTTTTTATAGCTGCAAAAATAGATGATAAAGGTGAGATGG
>CAYUBV010000561.1:0-1712 GCA_964443035.1 uncultured Tangfeifania sp. | reverse complement strand
AGGCGCTATGGCGATGAGAATTATGAAATTGACAACATGATAGATGAACTGAGTCGCATCCGAAAAAAACACATAAAAATGAAGTTGAAAAAAATTCTGAACCCAGGCTAAAAAAGCCGTTAAAACAACTCTTTGCCCAGCGCATTCAGCACATCACTCGCGTTTCCCTTCAGATGAATATCAGTAATGTAATTGGTGAACATCGATTCCTGCGGGTTGATTTCAATGATGGTCGCCCCGTTTTGTTTGGCCGTTCGCGGAACAAACGAAGCCGGTGTTACTTCGCCGGTGGAACCAACAATGATGCAAACTTCTGCTTTTTCGGCATCGGCAAACGAATCTTCATAAGCTTTTCGCGGAATTCCTTCCCCAAAAAAAATAAAATCGGGTTTTAAAACTTCATCGTCTTCGTCGCATCTAGGTGGAATATTTTTGAAATCGATATCTTTTGCATGAAATATCTTTCCGCATTTCAGGCATTTCAGTTTTTTTGAATTCCCGTGAAACTCATGCACTGTAGTACTCCCAGCCTCCTGGTGCAGGTTGTCGATGTTTTGGGTAACAATCGCCTGCAACAATCCCTTCTTTTCCATTTCGGCCAAAACCAGGTGGGCATCGTTTGGTTTGGCATCGGCAAAGAAATCGTAGAATATTTCGCGGATGTATGTCCAGCTATGTGCAGGATTTTCCAGGTAAAAACTTAAATCGAGCACTTCCGGATTGTAGCGGTTCCACAAACCGTGCTTCCCCCTGAACGGCGGAATCCCGCTTTCCACTGAAATTCCGGCCCCGGTAAAAGCCATCGTGAATTTTGAATCGCGTATAAATTTTGCTGCCTCTTTAATCAGTAATTCCATAAAAATCGTCGTGTTTTGTCCTTAAAACTAATCAAATTAATTGAGTTATCTTTGCAAAAAATTACAGATTATGCTCGACCAGTCCACGATTTGTGCCATTTCAACCTCTCCCGGAATGGGGGCAATTGCCGTTATCCGGCTTTCAGGAGAAGAAGCCATTTCCATTGCTGAAAAAATTTTCAGAAGTCCGCAGAAAGATAAAACACTGGCAGATCAAAAAGCAAATACGCTTCATTTCGGACAAATTGTTTATAAAGGTGAAGTAGTGGATGAAGTTGTTGTCAGTTTATTTCGTGCCCCCCATTCTTTTACCGGGGAAAATATTGTGGAGATTTCGTGTCACGGTTCGGTGTATATTCAGCAGAAACTATTGGAAATTCTTGTTGAAAACGGCGCCCGGCTTGCACGTCCGGGAGAATTTACACAGCGGGCATTTCTGAACGGAAAAATGGATTTGTCGCAGGCCGAAGCAGTGGCCGATGTAATTGCCTCGTCGAGTGCGGCCGCCCACAAACTGGCGCTGAACCAAATGCGTGGAGGATTTTCAAAAGAGATAGGAGAATTGCGCGACCAGCTTCTTCATTTTACAGCAATGGTGGAACTTGAACTCGATTTTGCTGAAGAAGACGTGGAATTTGCCGATCGCACTGAATTACGAAAACTTACTGAGCGAATTGAGAAGCTGCTGCGAAAACTAAAGGATTCCTTTCAGTTGGGGAATGCCATTAAAAACGGAATTCCGGTGGCTATTGTGGGCGAAACCAACGTGGGAAAATCCACTTTGCTGAATGCACTGTTGAACGAAGACAAAGCCATTGTTTCTGAAATTCACGGCACCACCCGCGATGTGATTGA
>CAYUBV010000560.1:0-1717 GCA_964443035.1 uncultured Tangfeifania sp. | reverse complement strand
GATTCAGCATCTCTGTCATTTACTCATTATGCCCAATAAAATTGGGTGGACACTCGAAAGGGCGGAGAGTTTATGAGCGCGGAGCATTTCGGGAAATTTCGCCGGGTCAACCAGAAAGTATAAAGTATAAAGGCTGCCCGAAACCGGACAGCCTTTAAATATTATTATCAGATTGCCATTAAGCTTTTGGCAAAATTTCAGTAGTCAGGTTGGTAATACTTGTTTCAATGGCTTCAAAAGGCTTTCCGTTGCCCTGGTTGTCATCTTCCACAAACATGTATTTCATTCCGGCAATATCGCGGGCTTCATAAATCCGTTTGAAATCAATCAGTCCTTCACCCACGTCAGTAAGATCGTCTTTAATCACATCGTAAAATGGAATGTTGCTGTCATCAGCCATATCTTTGAAATGGAAAAGCTGGAACCTGCCCGGGTATTTTTTAAACATTTCCACAGGGTCCTGGCCTGCTTTTGTGGCCCAGTACATATCGAGTTCCATGGTAATTAAATCGGCATCCATCTCCTTCAGAAAAATGTCGTAATAAGGTACCATTCCATTAACCGGTTTAAATTCGAAATTGTGGTTGTGGTAGCCAAACTGAATCCCCGCATCTTTCATGATTTCGCCCACCTGGTTCCAGTCGGCAATCATTTTTTTGTAGGTTTCCACATTGCGGTCTTCTTCGTTTACCCAGGGCTGAACGCAGTATTTCACGTTCAGTTCAGCGTGGTCTTCAGCCATTTTTTTTGCATTGTCCATGGTAATTCCTTCAGCTTCCACCATGGTATGGCTGCTAATTATTTCCATACCCAAATCGGATACAGCTTTCCTGAAATCTCTGGGATCCATTCCATAAAATTGTCCGCTGCCATACCCTGCAAGCTCAACATATTTATACCCTAAATCGGATACTTTTTTAAGTGAGCCCATTGTGTCTTTATCCATTGCATCGCGAATGGTATACAACTGAAGACCTACACCGTAACTTTTTCTTCCTGAAGCAGCCGTTGAGGTGCATGCCAGCGGACCAAATGCTGCCATTCCAAGCATTCCTGCTGCTGAAATTTTAAAGAAATCTCTTCTTGATTGCTTTGTACTCATTTTATCGTTGATTTAAGTTAATAACCAATTACTTGTTTTTTATCGGTAAAAATAATGCATTTCAATTATTTAAAGGCAAAAATAAAAATTTATTCATATTATAGTCATACTCTTACTCTGAGTGAGGGTATAACTGATGAAGCATAAACTGCCTGCTGCCTACTTCACCTTTCCGGGATTTTTTTTCACAAAATCGCCCCAGTTTTTATATTCCTTATTTTTTTGCGGTTTGCCCTGCTGAATAAAATGACATATTGCCACGGCCACAGCATCGGAAGCATCGAGGCCTTTGTCGAGGTCGGTTAAATGATATACTTTCTGAAGAAAATAAGCCACCTGTTGTTTCGACGCGCGTCCCATTCCGGTAATCGCCTGTTTTACCAGCAACGGTGCATATTCCTGAATAGGTACCGAATGATGAAGCGCCGCCGCCATAATTACACCCTGGCCACGTCCAAGTTTTAACATCGACTGCACATTTTTTCCGTAAAACGGCGCTTCAATGGCCATCACATCGGGCCGGTATTGCTCTATAAGATGCAGCGACCGTTCGTGCAGGTGTTTCAGCCGCTGGTAATGGTCGGAAAATTTGCCCGGCACCAGCGTTCCCATGTG
>CAYUBV010000559.1:0-1722 GCA_964443035.1 uncultured Tangfeifania sp. | reverse complement strand
GGTAAGCGGGCATTTTTTCGCAATCTTAGGCGGTTGAACAAGGAATATACCCAGGCTATTGCTGACGAAATCAAGCACCTGCCACATCAATCGCTCGTGATGTGGGGTGACAAAGACCCTTTTCAAAAACCGGAATATGCTCCGAAGTTAGTCGAAGCGATTCCCAATGCAGAACTTGTCTGGATCAAGGACGCTGGTCATTGGCTGATCGACGAAAAGCCGGATGAAATCGGGGATCGCATCAATGAGTTCCTCGGCTGAAAAGCCAGAGCGTGCATGGAGCCATCTAACGGCACCCCGCCGGGCGGCAATTCGGGTGCGCGCCAATACACCCGGTGAGCCTGGGCGTTATACCGAAATGAAAGGAGAATGAAATGAAAACATTAATACCTTCTATACTGGTGGTACTGGTAATGACAATTTCAGCACACGCAGCTGAGGGAATGGTTGACGTTAAAAGTTCTTTCGGAATTAAAGAAACCGGAGACAGACTGGAAAGTGTTCTGAAAGAGAGAGGCATGACAATATTTAATAGAGTTAAACACTCTGAAGCAGCTATAAAAATAGGGGTGGAATTGCGAGAAACAGAACTGATAATTTTTGGAAATCCTAAAGCAGGAAGTCCTCTCATGAAGTGTCAGCAAAGCGTTGCCATTGATCTGCCACAAAAAGCTTTAATCTGGAAAGACAGTGAAGGCAATATATGGATATCATATAACGATCCAAGATATTTGGAAAAAAGGCACAATGTTCCCGGCTGCGAGGAAGTGATTTCAAAAATTGAGAAGGCACTGGCTGGTATAGCAAAGGCTGCAGCAACAAAATAGAAGGTTTAAAAAAAATCTTTGCAAGCAATATTGGACAAACTATCCGGTTCTAATGATTCATTATTCCGGCTTATTGAACAATTGCAGTAATAATGAGAAAGGCATGGCATAACCTTCCTGCCTCACGCTGACCGGTGTTCCGCTGCCGATCCACCCCGACAGGTAAGGAATTACTGGATAAATTTGAGTACGAAATGGAGTAAAACAACTATGGTAATTCTTAACCCTACAACGCTATTTATATATAATGACCAATTTCTTTCTCACGCCTCTTTCGGTGAGAAAGATAGGCTCGATGGTTTTTATTCTGTATCCAAATCACCTGTTCAATAAGGCTTTCAAAAGTTTGATCTGGAAACCTTCAAAATATATCTGCCCCGGTTGGTTGTCGATGAAGAAACTGACAAGGAAGTCCCTGATAAAAAAACTGCCGCCCGGGGAACAGAAACCATTCTTCTGGTGGAAGATGAACCGTCTATCCTCAGGATGACCCGAATGATGCTGGAAAGGAAAGGGTATCGCGTGGTGTCCGCAGCAACACCGGCTGAGGCCATGGAAAAGGCAAAAAAAC
The DNA here is from genome assembly GCA_964443035.1 of uncultured Tangfeifania sp. Classification (GTDB taxonomy): domain Bacteria; phylum Bacteroidota; class Bacteroidia; order Bacteroidales; family Prolixibacteraceae; genus Tangfeifania. The sequence continues at coordinate 324 of CAYUBV010000559.1, read as the reverse complement.
ATTCCGGCTCCATTGATCTGCTTATGACTGACGTTGTCATGCCGGAGATAAATGGCCGAGACCTTGCAGAACAAATCGCTGCGCTTTATCCGAACATCCGGCTGTTGTTCATGTCAGGTTATACCGCCAATGTCATTGCCCATCACGGGGTGCTGGATGTCGGGGTGGCATTTATCCAGAAGCCTTTTTTCCATTCAGGACATGACGGCGAAGATTTGAGAATTGCTGGATATGGCCCCGGATAAACATCAAGGATAATTATCCCTATGGCCTCAGCATCACTGATTTTACCCAAGTACCTTTGAGTGGTTGATAGATTCAAAT
>CAYUBV010000558.1:0-1725 GCA_964443035.1 uncultured Tangfeifania sp. | reverse complement strand
CGGTTATCGGAAGGATAATGTCGTTATCCTGAAACTGGTAAATACAGGTGTGATCGTGTAATATCACATTTGTGTCGAGAATGAAAATTTTACTCTTACTGGTTTTGCTCAGCATAGTTGTAGAATTGAATTTCCTAAATGTAGATAAATTCGGATGATTAGTTGAAGGGCAAATCAATTTTTAATAAACTTGCAGCGGTTAATAAATATTTCCGGTTTGAATTATACTGAAACTTTACATTACCTGTTCTCCCGTTTGCCGATGTTTCAGCGGGTGGGACCTGCGGCTTATAAAAACAGCCTGGAAAATACGCTTCAGCTCGATGATTTGTACGGAAATCCGCACCGCAAATTTAAATCTGTTCATGTGGGTGGTACTAACGGAAAAGGATCGGTTTCGCACATGCTGGCAGCCGTTTTTCAATCTGCCGGATACAAAACGGGGCTCTACACATCGCCCCATTTAAAAGATTTCAGGGAGCGAATTCGAATAAATGGAAAAATGATGCCTGAGCAGGAAGTAATCCGATGGGTGGAAGATTATAAAACCAACAATGAATTGTGGAAAACAGAACCCTCGTTTTTTGAATTAACAGTGGCGATGGCATTTGATTATTTTGCAACAGAGAAAGTGGATATTGCCATTGTTGAAGTTGGGCTTGGAGGACGACTCGACTCAACCAACATCATTATTCCCGAAGTGAGTGTGATTACAAACATCGGGATGGACCATATTGCATTGCTTGGAAATTCGCTCGAATTGATTGCAAAAGAAAAGGCCGGAATCATTAAAAATGAAATTCCGGTGGTTTTAGGTACTACTCAAAATGAGACGCGGCAGGTTTTTACTGAAAAAGCAAAAGAACAGAAAGCGCCCCTGTTTTTTGCCGACCAGGAATTTTCCATTCCCTATGCAATGAATGATTTTGAAGGCCACCAGCTTTTGTCGGTGGAGAAAAACGGGAAGCAGATTTATCCGCAGTTAAAGCTGGATTTGAAAGGAGTGTATCAGCAAAAAAATATTCCGGCTGTTTTGAAAACAGTCGAGCTAATGCAGGATAAAGGATGGAAAATTACCTCTGAAAATATTTTTGAAGGACTGGCAGCCACTTCAAAACTAACCGGATTGCTTGGCCGGTGGCAGGTGCTGGGGCACAATCCCCGTATTGTTTGCGATACGGCGCACAATTCAGAAGGAATGAGAGAAATTGTAAAACAAATCCGGGAAACTCCTTATAAACAGCTTCACATTGTATTTGGAATGGTAAACGATAAAGAACCGGGAAATATCCTGAAGTTTCTGCCAAAACAAGCGAACTACTACTTTACAAAGGCTCCTATTCCGAGAGCGCTCGATGAAAATGAACTCGCACAAAAAGCTGCTGGATTTGGTTTGGATGGTAACGTTTATTCTGAAGTTCAGGAGGCTTTTGAAGCAGCAAAAATGAATGCCGGGAAAGATGATTTTATTTTTGTGGGCGGAAGTACATTTGTTGTTTCAGAAATTTTGTAAATAATTTTTGCAGAACTGAAAATACATTTTATATTTGCACCGCCTTTGGGAGAAACGGGGCGCGTTCAGAAACAAACAATTAATATTTTGGGGGGTTAGCTCAGTTGGTTCAGAGCACCTGGTTTACACCCAGGGGGTCACTGGTTCGAATCCAGTACTCCCCACCAAAAGGTTGAAGAGTTGCAAATTAAGTTTTGCAGCTCTTTTTTTTT
>CAYUBV010000557.1:0-1727 GCA_964443035.1 uncultured Tangfeifania sp. | reverse complement strand
CATGAATCCGGCCTGAAAATGCACCCGTCGATTCATCGTCGAGTACATTTTTATATAACTGGTTGCTCAGGCAGTGAGGTTTGGCATGAATAACCTGGGTAAAATTGTCGACATGCTGCTTGCGGTCGATAAACGCCATTCCAAACAAATTCGATTCCGCATTTTCACCATCCATAACAAATTTCAGGTTGTTGCGAATAAGTCCGCCATGCAATGATGATGTGAGCGTTGTGGCTTTTGAATCTCTTTCCTGGTGAATAAATACTGAATTCAGGCTGGTGGTTTTGTTGTGCTGGTTTTGCAGGGTGTAATATTCAAATGAAGCATTGGCACCTACATAAACCTCAGTTACCGAATTATTCAGGTAGGAATTCAGGTTCAGGGTATGATCGCACAAAATCATTTTTACATCCGCACCCTCTTCAATGTAAATAAAATTGCGTTGGGTAGCGTAAGCGTCGCTGTTTGCCTTTAAAAAGTTGATGATTTGAATGGGTTTTTCAACCGCCACATTTTTAGGAACGTAAAGGAAAAATCCGTCTTTCGCAAATGCTGTGTTCAGCGCAACCAAAGGGTCTTCCCCTGTATTTGCAAGTTGTCCGTATTTTTCAAGCAGTTCCGGTTTTTCGTGCGAAACTTTTTCGAGGCTATCGAGAATAACTCCTTCGGGTAACTGTCCGGAAGTCTGGTTTTTTTCGTAATACCAGCCGTTGAAAATATATGTAAGGAGTGTTTCCAGTTGCGGAACATCGCATCTGAAAGCCGTGTTTAAATCGACCTCGGTTTTTTCATGCTGATGAAAAAATTTATAATCCGGCGCGAATTTCGGTTGCAGGTTGGTGTATTTGTAGTTTTCGTTTTTACGCGAAGGAATTCCCTGTAACACAAAATCCCGGAAAGCCTTTTCCCTTTTACTGTTCAGCACTTCCGACGAGCCTTCATACAGAAGGTCTTTTACATCGTTGAAATGCCCGGTATATTTTAATGATAAATCTGCTTTTTCAACCAATACGCTCATGTTACACTCCGTTTAGTTGTTTTAACCAGTCGTAACCTTTTTCTTCCAGTTCCATTGCCAGTTCTTTCCCCGATGATTTTACAATTTTCCCGCCATACAATACATGGACATGATCGGGAACAAGGTATTCGAGCAGGCGCTGGTAGTGCGTTACCACAATTGTCGCATTTTCGGGCGTGCGCAGTGCTTTCACACCGTGTGCCACAGTTTTCAGTGCATCGATATCGAGACCGGAATCTGTTTCGTCGAGAATGCCGAGTTTGGGGTCGAGCAACGCCATCTGGAAAATTTCGTTTTTCTTCTTCTCTCCGCCTGAAAAACCTTCGTTCACCGAGCGGTTGGTAAGCTGAGTGTCCATATCGACCAGGTCTTTTTTCTCCCGCATCATTTTCAGGAATTCGCCGGCAGTGTACTCTTTCTGCCCCCGGTATTTGCGGTGTTCGTTTACCGCTGTTTTCAGGAAATTTACCATCGGTACTCCCGGTATTTCAACCGGATACTGAAAACTCAGGAATATTCCTTTTTTTGCGCGTTCCTCCGGTTCCATTTCAAGCAAATTTTCACCTTCGTAAATAATTTCGCCTGAAGTAACTTCATATTCTTCTTTACCTGCCAGCACGTTTGCCAACGTACTTTTACCCGAGCCATTCGGGCCCATGATGGCATGAATTTCACCTGCTTTTACTTCAAGGTTGATTCCTTTCAGGAT
>CAYUBV010000556.1:0-1732 GCA_964443035.1 uncultured Tangfeifania sp. | reverse complement strand
AAACCTCAGTATAAAAAACAATAGTCATATCAAAACCGGTATTCAATATACAAAAATTCAACGGGTTATACAAGTTTTCTTTGGATTGGCAGATGTATTTCGGAATAGAATGCTTTTCATTTTTATCCTGTATAAAATTCAGTTGAGAAAATACAAAAGCACAAAATTTCTTTAATGCTGTAAATGAGTGACTTACAATGTGTTGTTGTTGTTTCCAATTTTAATGCCGGCTTAAAAAAACTTTTTATTTTTTTGAAACCGCGATCAAATGATTTTGGGTTCTGAAAAGCAGGTAATTATCTGAGATTGCCGGTGTGGTCATGCAGGTTTCACCCAAATTATTTTCCTGTAGCTGCTCAAATTCAGGGCCGGCTTTTACGGAATAAACCATACCGTTGTTATCAGTAATGTATATAATTCCATCGGATGCCACGGGTGATGCTGTGTAACTGTTACCTGAGCCAACTTTTTCGGAATACATCTCTTCGCCGGTCATTGCATTGTAGCAAGTGAGGTTCCCGTTCCAGCGGGCATTGTACAAATAATCTTTATAAACCAACATGGTGCCCATGTAAGCGCCTCCGCGTGGTTTCGACCATTTAACAAATTCGTTAGTGGTTTCTTCTTCTCCAAGTGTTATATCTCCCTTTGCATTTTTTTGAATGGCCAGCACAGGAGATGATTTTCCGTGGGCGCTGTTAAAATACACGTATTTATGACCGATAAGCGGTGTAGGAATTGGGATATCGCCACCACCCGACATACGCCAGATTTCTTCGCCGGTTTCAAAATCATACCCGCCACGGTGTTTGTATCCGTTGACTGCCACTACTGCTTTTTCATCGTCGAAATAGATATTTGGTGTGCTCCAACCGGGATATTCATCGCGCGACTGTTTCCAGATTTCGTTTCCGGTCTTTAAATCGTAGGATGCGATAAATGATTTTTCAGCTACATCACATTGCACAATTACTCTGTTTTCGTGTATAAGTGGTGAACTTGCAAATTCCCATTCTGCATTCTCTACCAGGAAAAAGTTGGAACGCAGCAGCCCAAAATCTTTTTGCCACTGCAACTCTCCGTCCATGTCGTAACAATACAAACCTTCAGAACCGAAAAAGGCAACCACATATTTTCCGTTGGTTGCAGGCGTACAATTGGCGTGAGACGACATGGGATGACGCTTCTGTTCGGGCACACCTTTGCAGGCTGTTTTTTCCCATTTAATATCGCCCGAAAGTTTGTCGATGCAATAAATTTTCCATTCGTGATCTGATGAATCGGCTACCGAACCGATTGAACCATAAATTCCTGTTTTAATTCCTTCCTGATCGGCTGAACTTACCGAGGTAGTAACAAAAACGTTGTCGCCCCAAACAATCGGACATGAATGTCCAAGACCGGGAATTTCGGTTTTCCAGGCAATGTTTTCCTCTGTTGCAGCATCCCAGGTTTCAGCCAGGTTTGCATCGTCTAAAACTCCTAAAGCATAGTGGCCACGAAACATATTCCACTGACGCTGGGAGTCGGTATTCTGTCCGCAGCCTGCAAAAACGGTGATTGATAAAAGTAAAAGACTAATAGCTTTAAATCGGTTCATTGAAATCGTTTTTGGTTTATTGCGAACATAACGAATTATTTTACTGACAATGTTTCAATTGTTGGACAGAAGTGAGTTAATATTTCTCACCGTCATCTGAAATCAACGGGACAAACCGCACAGGTAATACAC
>CAYUBV010000555.1:0-1732 GCA_964443035.1 uncultured Tangfeifania sp. | reverse complement strand
TTATTTCAATTTTGAATACGCTTCTTTTATTTCATTGTAGGTTGCATCGGTAATGCGGAAAAGCGGTGAACGCAGCTCGTTTTGAATAATGCCCTGTATGTGAAGCAGTGCTTTAACACCACCCGGATTGCCTTCTTTAAATAACAGTCCAAGCAGCTCACTCAGTTCAGCGTGTATTTTTCCGGCAGTTTCAAAGTTGCCTTCGAGTCCGGTGTGGATCAACGTGCTCAGTTTTTCGGGCAGGGCATTGGCTACAACTGAAATCACTCCGCGGCCGCCAACCGACAGCAATGGCAGTGCCATGGCATCGTCGCCTGAAATAACAGAAAAATCATCAGGAGTATGTTTGCATATTTGGGTAATCTGTCCCAAATCGCCCGAAGCTTCTTTTACGGCAACAATTTTCTCCGATTCTTCCGCCAGTCGAATTACAGTTTCAGCTTCCATATTCACGCCGGTGCGCGAAGGCACATTGTACAAAATAATTGGTACGGGGCTCTCTTTGGCAATGGCTGCATAGTGCCTGAACATTCCTTCCTGGTTGGGTTTGTTGTAATAAGGGGTCACAATAAGAAGTCCGTCTACATGGTTGAAATCAAATTTGTGAATTTGTTTGATAATTTTACGGGTGTCGTTTCCGCCCATTCCAACCACCAGGGGCAAATCACCTTTTTTGTCTTTTACAAAGCGCACTACTTCGGCTTTTTCAGTAGCCGTAAGGGTAGGGGTTTCAGCGGTTGTTCCCAGTGCTACGAGGTAGTCGGTGCCTCCTTTTTTCTGGTTGTCAATAATTTTTTCAAGCGAATTAAAATCAATTTTATTTTCAGCGGTAAAAGGTGTAATCAATGCTACACCTGCACCTGTAAACTGTTGACTCATAAATTATATTGTTTTATTTAATTGGCGAAGATAAAAAATTTGTTGCTCTGCAAGAAAAAGAGCGTCCTGCTTGTTCCCAATATTAATATTGAGGTCAAAGAAATTGCGTTTTTCAGGCGACCAGCCGGTTTTGAATTTTGCCCGGCTCAGGGCGGTGATGTAGTCGAGCACCAGGTTCTGCTCCAGTGAAATGTTGAACAACACGTCGAATTCCGTTTTTATGAAATCGTCGACCGGCCCCGGTTTAGGCAAACCCATCCAGTTTAAATCTTTTGGTGTGAGAATGCTTGTATCTTCGGGCGCACCCGCATGATCTTCGTACACGCAAATATTTCTGAAAATAACTTTTCCCCGGGCAAAGTAATCGTGAAGGTATTGAAAAGCAGCTTTTTCGCCGGGTTGCCAAACCACACCAACTTTCCTGATTTGGTCAGGATGCGGAAGTTCAACCTGCCGTTTTGCGGCTTTTATTTTTTTACTGAGCCTGTAGTACGCAATTTTTTCTATTAGCTTCATCAAGGATGTAAAGGTAATGAAATGTCGTTTTTGTTCTGTATGCTGAACACTATTCTTCCAGCATCTGTAAAAATTCTTCTTCGGAAATAACCGGGACGCCGAGTTTTTCCGCCTTTTCTCTTTTGGCTGGCCCCATATTGGCACCGGCCAGCAGGTAACTGGTTTTTTTAGAAATGGAACCCACGTTTTTTCCACCGTTTTTTTCAATCAGTTGTTTTAGCTCGTCGCGCGAGTGTTTCTCAAATGTACCGGAAATAACGATGTTCAAACCACTCAGTTTATCTGTCCGGTCGCTCAGTCGATCCTCGCTGATTTGAAACTGCAGGCCCTGTTTTTT
>CAYUBV010000554.1:0-1735 GCA_964443035.1 uncultured Tangfeifania sp. | reverse complement strand
GCTTCCACAATCCGCTTCATTTTTGCATTGGTAACTGCTTCCGAAGGATGCTCGTAGCGGATGCCGTTTCTCGATTTCACCTCAACAATCACCAGCTCGTCGCCGTCCTGCGCAACAATGTCCAGCTCCAGGTGACCGTGGTACCAGTTTCTGTCCAGAATTTCGTAACCGAGGCTCAGCAAATAATTTTTTGCATGCAATTCTGCCAGTTCTCCTATTTCGCGCTGTGAAACCACAATTTAGTTTAAAGTAATTTAAGTGATGAATGTTTTCCGGTAACTTCAAGCTCCCATTTTTTGCCAAACATCAGGGCCAGGTTTTTTTGGTTGTGCCCGGCCGGAAACCCGAAACAAACCGGATAGTTGTATTCTGCCACTGCCTCTGTTATAATTTCAAGAATCGTTTTCCCAAAAGGCGATTCGTTGTCTTTCATATCGGTAAAATTACCCAGCACCAGGCCAGCCAGACCCGACAGTTTTCCACTCAGTTTTAACTGATGCATCATCCGGTCGGCATGGTACAAAAACTCGTCGATATCTTCCAGAAAAAGAATTTTACCGTCGGTATCTATTTCATATTTTGTTCCCTGCAAACTCGATAATATTGAAAGATTTCCACCGGTAAGTTCGCCGGAAGCATTGCCATTCCTGTTTTGTTCATGCCTGGATAAAGTGTAGGAAACATGCTCACCGGAAAGCAATTTCATCAGGGAACGCAGATTTTCTGTCGGTTCATTTTTTTCATTAAAAAAATAGCGGGGCATCACTCCGTGAATGGTTGCCACATCCAGGTTATTGAAGCAGGCATGTAAAATTGTTATGTCGCTGAACCCGATGAGCCATTTCGGTTTTTTCAAAAACGGGTCAAAGTCGATTTTATCGATGATGCGCACAGTGCCATATCCCCCGCGAGAGCAAAGAACTGCTTGTGTTTCCTCATCGTTAAAAGCTTCCTGAAGGTCTTCCAGCCGCTGTTTGTCGGTGCCGGCAAACTGATAATGGCGGGCAAAAACATGTTTCCCGAATTCAACCCGGTAACCTTGATCTTTTAACCATTCTGCCGCTGGAAGAACATACTTTTCAGCCACTCTTCCTGCCGGAGAAATTATCCGGATTTTATCTCCCTTTTTTAATGCAGGTGGTACAATCATACACGAGTTTTACTCCAAAGATACCTCAATTTGGGCAGAAAATACCTGTTCCCGGTCATTCCTTTCGCTCAGCGATTTCCAGATTTGCGCGGCGGTACGTTCGGGAATATCGTTGTAAATCTTCTCGCCATTGTATTCTACTGTCACTTTTTTACCGAGATCAACCATTTCATCATTCAGGTTAATAAAAAGGGTATTTACCGTTTCCGCCTTTTCAATGGTAATCGTTTGTCCATCTCGGCGGGCAATTACCAGTGCACCTTTTTCGGCTTCATTTTGGGGAACCCCCAGCCAGTAAAAACGGTTGTGGGTAACACCACTTTGTTTCCACACCACTTTTGTGGGATACGGATTGCGTATAAATTGCGACATCCAGTGGATGGCAACCGTGTCTTTTCGCTGCATCCAGTGACCCATATTTTCATGAATTTGCACATTGTGAATGTAACCGCCCGGATCGTTCTGCTGTAGCTCATCCAGTTTTTGCCCCCATTCGCCAGCTATTTTGTTGCGGTCGTAAGCAGCATCTTCGGCGCCCATGTGCAATGTAAACGGGAGGTTGCGCAATCCCAGCGGCGAAGCATC
>CAYUBV010000553.1:0-1741 GCA_964443035.1 uncultured Tangfeifania sp. | reverse complement strand
CTTAATTATATTTATTGAGTTTATTCTATTTATTATAAATGGAATTTTTCGAAAATTGTGAAGAATAAATCATAAAATGTTTCAGCAGATTGTTTATTTTGGCCAGATAAATATTAAAACAATTATGAAACGAGCATGTAAAAATATTCACACCCAAGGGGATGATTAACCCCGAATTTTCGGGGCAGGCGAGTTCCATACTGCACCTTTAAAATAAATAATTTAATTGTATGAAAAACATTTTTCTGCTGCTGTTAATAATAACCCTTTTCTCCTGTAATGATGCAGAACCTCCGCAACCTGTCGGGCCCGTCCCTTCGGCACGCCAACTGCAATGGCACGAGCTGGAGTATTATGCTTTTGTTCATTTTAATATGAATACGTTCACAAACATGGAATGGGGTTATGGCGACGAAAGTCCGGAACTGTTCAATCCCACTGGATTGGATACCCGCCAGTGGGCGAGAGTGTGTAAGGAAGCCGGCATGAAAGGAATCATCCTGACTGCCAAGCACCACGACGGGTTTTGTTTATGGCCGTCGGAATATACCGAACATTCAGTAAAAAATTCACCCTGGAAAAACGGGGAAGGCGATGTGGTGCGCGAACTGGCAGACGCCTGCGAAGAATACGGACTGAAATTCGGGGTCTATCTCTCTCCCTGGGACAGAAATCATCCCGATTACGGAAAACCGGAATACATCACCTATTTCAGAAACCAGTTGCGTGAACTGCTTACCAGCTACGGCGATATTTTTGAAGTGTGGTTCGATGGCGCCAACGGTGGATCAGGTTGGTACGGTGGCGCCGACGAAGAGCGTCGCATCGACCGTGAAACCTACTACGACTGGGAAAATACCTGGGAAATTGTGCGTGAACTGCAACCCAATGCCTGTCTTTTCAGCGATGCCGGTCCCGATATTCGCTGGTGCGGAAATGAAGAGGGGTGGGTGCGGAAAACCAACTGGAGTATGATTAAACGCGACAGTTTTGCACCCGGAGTGGTGCCCGATATTGAATACCTGAGAGCCGGCCAGATTGATGGCACGCACTGGGTGCCTGCCGAAGTGGATGTTTCCATTCGTCCGGGATGGTATTATCATCCGTCGGAAGATCATAAGGTAAAAACACTTCCGCAGTTGCTCGATATTTATTACCATTCCATTGGCCGGAATGCTTCGTTTTTGCTCAACCTGCCGGTTGATAAACGAGGTCTTGTTCATGAAAATGATGTGGCGCAACTGCAAAAACTTGCCGCAGCCATAAAAGCTGATTTTGATGATAACCTGGCTTTATCGAAAAATGTTACTGCCACCAATGTCAGGGGGAATTCAAAAAAATATGCTGCCGCGAATGTTACCGATGATGATCCGGACTCATACTGGGCAACTGACGATGTTGTAACAACGGCTTCGCTGGAAATTGATTTTCAGCAACCGACAGAAATGAATCGCTTCCTGGTGCAGGAAGATATCCGGCTGGGCCAGCGCGTGAAAGAATTTTCGGTTGAAGTTTTTATTGATGAAGATTGGAAAGAGATTGCGCGCGAAACCACCATCGGGAGGAAACGAATTTTGCGCTTTCCGAATATAACTGCAAGTAAACTGCGGTTTAATGTGCTGGATTCTAAAGCCTGCCCCGTAATTACGAACATTGAGGTTTTTAAGGCGCCAAAAGTTTTGGTTCAGCCCGAAATCAGAAGAGACAAAAACGGAACAGTTACCATCAAATCGTTCGATAC
>CAYUBV010000552.1:0-1744 GCA_964443035.1 uncultured Tangfeifania sp. | reverse complement strand
GCATAAAATATGCTTATTTTGAACATTATCCAAATTGCCACTACAAAACCGGCCAATGAAATGTACCACCTCGATTTAAACGAAGGCCGGTACGAAGGTGAAGAACCAAAATGGTTCAGGAATGAAATGAGGCAGAGTGACCCGTAAGTCACCATAAAAAACATGGAGATGATGGAAGCCACGGCATTGACATCGCCCAGCGCTACAAAAACAAATGCGATGATGGAAGTAACTAACGAAGCATTAACCGGTTCGTTTTCTTTCATGGTTCCTTTAGACAGCCACCCGTTTATTTTTTTCGACGGAAATGACTTGTCGAGCGCCAGCGCCTGCAGCGTGCGCGGAGCCACCATAACCGAACCGAGTGCCGATGAAATAGTGGAAGCGGCCAGCCCCAGCGGAATTACAATAACACCTGCAACTGCAATGCGTGCCATAATAAGTTGCTCTTCAAGCAAATCTTCAACCGGTGCCGATTTGGCCAGCTTGAAGATAACAAAAAAGTAGATAATCATTCCCGATATTGTGGCCAGTGTTGTTCCAAGCGGAATGGCCCTCGACGGGTTTTTCAGGTCGCCCGAAAGTCCTACTCCAGCCGTCATCCCGGTAAAAGCCGGGAAAATAATGGCAAACACCACAAAAAAATCCTGCGGGTTACGAAGTTCTGCTTTTGCCAGGTTAAATGTTGTGGCATCAGCATGTCCGGTATTTCCGAGGAAAAACATCACCAGCGATACCAGCAAAATGGTTACCACTACATAAAGTGCTTTCACTCCCAGGTTGGCTCCTTTTTTTATGATCAATACTGCGAGCCCCAGCATAACCGGCAAACTAACAGCCTGCCGGGGCAATATAAACCCGTAATTTTCAGCAACATAATTAAACAGAAATTCAAACGCCTCGGTAAAAGCTATTACATAAAATGCCACACTGATGGCCTGCGATAAATAGAGCGCAATACCAATAGTAGCGCCAATATTCAGCCCAAACGACCGGGAGATAATAAAATACTCTCCTCCCCCTTCCACCCGTTTGTTGGTGGCAATTTCGGAAATAGCCAGCGCAGTTGGAATGGTTACCATGTGCCCGAGCAGCACAATCAGCACAACTCCCCAAAAACCGAGCGTACCCACTGCATACCCAAATCGTAAAAATAAAATGGCCCCCAGAATAGTGGAAATGGCCGTAAAAAAAACCGGGGCAGTCCCGAATTTCTTAGTAGTAGTGCTCATGATGATTTTAAAAAATTTCTCGTATTCTTTCGGGAAAGATAAAGATTCACCCTGAATTATTTAAATTGGCTGTAAAATATTTTTCAACAGAATGCAACTCAATAAACCACCAAAACTGCATGTCCTTCGTTAACAAGTTCTTCATTCAGCGAAACCTGGCTGTCGGCCAAACGGATGGTTCCAATGTACCGCCCGAATTTTCCGGTGAGTTTGGTGGTTTCAACAATTACCTCGTTGTTATTGGCTGCCAGTCGTTTTTCAACAAATAGTTTGGCTGCCATACCTTTCTGATATTCTTCCGAATCCATTTTTACACTGTATATTTCGGGTGTATTGATTCCGGCCAGCCGGATGCGCTGGTGGGTGGTAATTTTAAACCCTAAATCAATGATCAGGTCGATGGTATCGCCGTCTACTACCCTGTCAACATTTGCTTTATACTGGTACATACTATTGCTTCTTTAATAAAAATAATGAAACAAGTTACGAAAAAAACGGACAACGGGAAAAAA
>CAYUBV010000551.1:0-1757 GCA_964443035.1 uncultured Tangfeifania sp. | reverse complement strand
ATTTCCGGCAACTGCAACATACTGTTACTCATGATGATTCTCCTTTGATGTCAAAAACAATGCCCTGGGCCAGGGGCAGATCTTTTCCCCAGTTGATGGTATTGGTCTGCCGGCGCATGTAGATCCGCCAGGCATCACTGCCGGATTCCCGGCCTCCGCCGGTGTCTTTTTCACCGCCGAACGCCCCGCCGATCTCCGCCCCGCTGGTACCGATATTGACATTGGCGATGCCGCAGTCCGACCCTTTATGGGACAGAAACTGCTCCTGGTAGTGGATGGACCGGGTGAACACGGCACTGGACAGTCCCTGGGGAACATCATTGTGAAACGCCAGGGCCTGGTCAAAAGTGTCATAACCGATGATATACAGAATCGGGGCAAAAGTCTCTTCCTGGACAATGGGGTAGTGGTTTTCCGCCTCCACAATGGCCGGGGTGACAAAACTGCCGTGTTCCAGGCCTTCCACCGTCAGGGATGTACCGCCGTAAACCACGGTGCCGCCCTGGTTTTTGGCCGCCGCAATGGCCTGCATCATCACCTGTTTCGCTGTATCGTCGATCAACGGTCCCATCAGCGTTTCCGGGTCCATGGGATCGCCGATCCTGATCTGCTCGTAGGCATGGACCAGTTTTTTGACGAATGCCTCCTTGATGCTGTTGTGAATGATAATGCGGCGGGTGGAGGTGCACCGCTGTCCGGCTGTGCCCACAGCCCCGAAAAGTGTGGCCCGCAAAGCCATGTCCTGGTCACAGTCTTCGGTCACGATGATGGCGTTGTTGCCCCCCAGCTCCAGCAGGGACCGCCCCAGGCGGGAAGCCACCGTGGTGGCCACTTTCTTACCCATGGCTGTGCTGCCGGTGGCGCTGATCAACGGAATCCGGTTGTCCTGGAGCATGGCATCCCCCACATCGGTCCGGTTTCCGATCACCAGGTTGAACACGCCGTCAATGTCATATTTGTCCACCACCGGGGCGATGATGTTCTGAATGGCAATGGCGGTGAGCGGGGCCTTGGAACTGGGCTTGAACAGTACCGCATCTCCGCAGATAACGGCCAGCAGGGCATTCCAGGACCAGACTGCGGCCGGGAAATTGAATGCCGTGATGATACCCACGATTCCCAGCGGATGCCATTGTTCATACATCCGGTGGGACGGCCTTTCACTGTGCATGGTCAATCCATACAGCTGGCGGCTCAGTCCCACGGCAAAATCCGCGATATCGATCATCTCCTGGACTTCGCCTTCGCCTTCGGCCCGGATCTTTCCGGTTTCCAGGGTGATCAGGGCGCCCAGGCTCTGCTTTTTCTCCCGCAGGGCATTGCCGATCTCCCGGACGATCTCCCCCCGCCGGGGGGCCGGCATCATCCGGAACTTTTCAAACGCGGCATGGGCCCGGCTGACCACGGCTTCATAATCATGGGCCTGGGCCTGGATCACACTGGCGATGGGTTGCCCCGTGATCGGTGAAACCGATACCAGTTCTTTGCCAAGGGTATGGATCCGGCCGCGGCTCGAGCCGGTGGTGGCGCCGTAATTGACCGGCTCAATGGCCAGATCCTGTAAAATACTGTCAATGGTGTGCGTGTCCATGGATCATCCTCATCATCAAAAGGTTGCGGTGACATTTTTTCGCTTATTATTGTATTATAATGACGATCATGATAATAGTAAAATTCATAATATTTATATTTAACATGAATGGTATAGATGTAAAGGCACGGTATGGACCTGTATCACCTTAAAACCTTTTTCACGT
>CAYUBV010000550.1:0-1758 GCA_964443035.1 uncultured Tangfeifania sp. | reverse complement strand
CAGGAATAATTCCGTGATAAAGCAATGTTGAAAACAATGTCTGCCGGTTAATTTTTCCCTTTACCGGTTTGTCCCAGAACTCAGCTTTTATCAGGTTTTTTAATTTTTCGGACAGCTTTTCGTATTTCTGTTCATTCTCCTTATCCCCCATCACCCGGGCAAATGTGTGCATAATCCGGGCGCATTGAAGGTAATGAGCTGTCCCTGTCAATTGCACCGGTACAGGTTGCATCGATTCATGATCGCTGAGGCCTTTATCAACAATACCCTCCGGGTGAATCCGCGCTGCTTTATCCATCCATTTATTATTCAATTCATAAAGTTCCTTTATTATTTCTGTGTCGTTGTAATACAAATAAAGGTAGTACTGTGTAATAAGGAATGCCGATTCCCAGCTTATTCCGCAGTATTCTATTCCGGTGTAGGGAGCAGTGTCCACAAATATGGAATCGTTCATCGCATCCACCCAATCATAAACAGTTTTGCGGTAGAATTCCTGCATGCCGAAATTGTAAATGAACGATTCGCTGGTTGCATTCAAATCGCCACCGTATGCAAATTTTTCCCTTGCCGGGCAATCCGACTGCACACTGATAAGGTTGGCCAGAAATGTTCTCTCGGTGGCTTCCTGTATCGAATTCAACAAATCGGAAGAGCAGGTAAATTTGTTCAGGTTAGGGACATTTGAATGAAAAAACAACCCTTTAATGTCTTCCGGTTCAGGCTGAACATCCAATCCTGAAATCTCCATGTACCGGTAAGTATGATAGGTAAACTCCGGAGAAAACCATTCTTCTTCACCTTTAAAAATGTAACTGTCAGTTTGCCAGGCAATATCAGGCGCACCGGGGCCGCCAACACCTTTCCGTTTAATTTGACCGGCAACAGTTGTCATCGGGTTCAAAGTGCCGTCTTCATAAACGCGTTCACCAAACCGGAACACAACGGTATCGCCTATTTCTCCGGAAAGCTTTATTTTAAAAGCGCCGGTAAAATTGACACCCATATCAACAATGAAAGTTCCTGTTTCAGGGCTGTAAATTTCTACCGGTGTTATTTCCCGGGTTATCTGAACAGGTGGAAAAAATGTTTTTTGCAATTCTCCTCCGGGACTTTCAGCTTTTTGAGCAAAATTCCAGGAAGCATCGTCATATCCGGGATTATTCCAACCCAATATTTCTTTGCGGGCGTCATAGACATTACCAATATAGACATCATTTTTTAACAAAGGACCTAATGCAAATTTCCAGGAATTATCTGTTACAATTTCCTGTGTTTTTCCATTTTTAAACGTTATAGCAAGTTTTGCAATAAAAGCAGGGTTGCCAACCTTTTTTAAGTCGTTTCTTAAATTTCTCCGTCCCCATTTCCGCAACGGGAGTGGGTTATAAAATCCGTTGCCCAGAGAAACACCCAAACAATTGGTTCCGTTAACCAATGAAGATGTAATGTCGTATTCAGAATAATAAATTCGTTTACTGTAATCTGTCCATGCAGGATCAAGCACATTTTTTCCAACCGGGTGAGAATTGATAGTTGCCTTGTAATATCCGGCAGCAGTAATATAAAGCGTGGCGTTTTCCACTTCATTATCCAACGCAAATTCTTTGCGAAACAGTGGAGCCGGCCTATCATGGTAGAACAAAGAATCGTGCACCGGGAGTTCCCGGTCATCTGTTATCCATTCTGCTTTATCATTTTCCTCAAAAACAACTATATCAGTTTGTTCAGAAGTTTGCGTGCAGGAAAAAAGAATAA
>CAYUBV010000549.1:0-1763 GCA_964443035.1 uncultured Tangfeifania sp. | reverse complement strand
TCCAAACTCTACCCGGAAACCATGGAAGAACTGGGAATTGAACCAACGGTTGTAGGCCCCCGCAATGTGAGTTGGGATATAAGTGCATTTGAGCGAACAATTGGACGGTACAATGAAGAACAAAAAGCTGCATGGGATGAGGTGTACGGTCAGATGAATGAAGAATTCAAAAGAGAATATCCCAAAATGAATAAAGTGGATCTGATGAGGTGGAGGTTTCAGCGATACATGCAGGATTACCTGGGCACCATCGCCGGAATCGACGAAGGCGTAGGAAAGGTTCTTGATTACCTCGATGAGGCAGGACTTACTGAAAATACCATCGTTGTTTACACCTCCGACCAGGGTTTTTATTTGGGCGAACACGGATGGTTCGACAAACGGTTCATGTATGAAGAGTCGTTCCGGACCCCACTGCTGGTGCGCTATCCGAAAGAGATTAAGCCCGGTACTGTTATTGATGAACTGGTACAAAACCTGGATTTTGCACCCACCTTCCTCGATTATACTGGCATTGAAGCACCGGAAGAAATGCAGGGCGAATCATTCCGCCAACTGGTTAGCGGTGAAACCGGAGAGTGGCGCGATGCGGTTTATTATACCTACTACGAATATCCATCGGTGCACATGGTGAAACGTCACTACGGAGTAGCTACCGACCGCTACAAACTCATGCATTTTTATTACGACATCGACGAATGGGAAATGTACGACCTGGAAACCGATCCCATGGAAATGACCAACATTTACGATGATCCGGCTTATGTCGATGTTCAGGAGATGATGCACAAACGTTTGGAAGAGTTGCGCGAATATTATGGTGACAGTGATGAGTTAAACGACAAATTTCTGAAAGCTTACCTTGACCACCGTGATAACCGCTAATCCATTCTTATAACTTAGTCATACCCATATAAGAATTTATATTACTGTAAAAGAGTAGATTATGAAAGCAATAATTTATGGATTTTTTTTACTGCTGCTTTTTCAATCAGCTTTAAAAGCACAAAAACCCAACATCCTCCTCATCGTATCCGATGATTTAAATACACGAATCGGTCCTTATATGGAAATTGATAAACACACGCCGCATCTCGACCGGCTGGCAACGGAAGGAGTACAATTCCCAAGGGCCTACTGCCAGTACCCGATTTGCGGCCCTTCGCGCGCTTCGTTTATGAGCGGACTGCACCCGGAAACCAACGGTGTGCTGCGCAACAACGACCAGCCGGGAAGCTACAAAAAAGAGACACCGGCATTGGCAGACCATCCTTCGATGGCTGGTTTTTTTCGAGAAAACGGTTACTTCACAGCCCGGGTTTCAAAAATTTACCACATGGGCGTTCCGGGTGGAATCGAACGGGGTGAACCCGGTGGCGATGAACCCGATTCGTGGGATTATGCTTACAATGTGATGGCCAACGAAACACTCGGCCCCGGTAAACTCGAACTGCTTTCGCCCAAAAATCCGCATTACGGTTCCAATTTTGCCCGGATGATAGTTCCCGATGAGTTGGAAGAATCCCAGGCCGATTACATGGCCACAACCCAGGCCATTGCCATACTGGAAAACCGGGCAGGGAAAGTGCCGGAACATGGAACAAACAAACAGCGTATTAAAAAAGATGCGCCGTTTTTCCTGGCTGTAGGATTTGTCAGACCCCATGTGCCGCTAATCGCACCCGAAAATTGTTTTGCACCTTATCCCGAAGATGAAGTGGTTTTGCCGCCGGTAAGAATTGGAGAAAATGTGCCCGAAGAGG
>CAYUBV010000548.1:0-1764 GCA_964443035.1 uncultured Tangfeifania sp. | reverse complement strand
CTTTATTCAGCGAATCGGCTTCCCACCACCACAACGGTACTTCTCCCCATTTGGCATAGTCGGGGGTTTTAAAAGATTCAACCAAATCGGAATATCTCGTCACGGATTGGGCATTTATCTGATTAAATGCGATAATCCAGACAACTAAAATTAAAATCCAACTACTGCATTTTTTCATTTTCAATAAATTATATGAACTGATATTATTTTTAATTAGCTTTACAAACAAAATAACACTAATTATTAATGTATTTAAATACAGAAACTGATAAAATAATATCACAATTTGATAAAATCAATAAGCCATCTTTCAAAAAGTATCTGCCCACGTCTGATTTAGATTTACAATGGGGACTTACTATCAATGATTTGGGGCATACTAAAATAGTTAGAAACACTTCCTATCCTACCCAGGGGCACCCCGGTGAATATATGTTTTCATGGGAAACCGGCAGAATTTTAAAAGAATTCCATTTTGTATTAATTACAGCGGGAAAAGGAATTCTTGAAAGCAAAACAGCAGGGAGTCTAAACATTGAAACTGGTGATGGATTTATGCTGTTTCCGGGCGAGTGGCACAGGTATAAACCTGCCCAGGAAACAGGTTGGACAGAAACGTGGGTAGGCTTTTCAGGTAAAATCGCTGATTTTGTAATGAAGGCTCCTTTTTTTGAAAGAAAAAAACCAGTAATTAATAATTGTGCAAACATGCTGGTGAAAAACCTATTTAACTCGCTCTATCAATTAATTTCAGAAGAACCATTTGGTTATCGACGAACAGCATCCGGAATTTGCCTGCAGTTGCTTTCTGAAATCTGCAATATTCAAAAAGGTTCGGAAGTGAAGGTTCAGGCAAGTTCTTTGGTGTCGAAGGCAAAATACCTGATGCACAAAAAGATTGACGAAGAAATCGACTTTCATTCATTTTGTAAAAATCATGGAATAAGTTATTCTAAATTCAGGTCAGACTTTAAACTGGAAACCGGTTTTGCTCCCTTGCAATATTTTCTGTTGATGAAGGTTGAAAAAGCCAAAGATTTATTAAAAAACACAGACATTAGGGCAAAACAAATCGCTTACTCTCTGGGCTTTAAATCGGACCATTATTTTTCAAGGATTTTTAAATTGAAAACGGGATTAACTCCTCTTAACTTCAGGACAGAAAATAGCGTCTTAAATCCCTGATTTAATTTAAACCAACTCTGCCTTGTTGTTTTGATAACTCTCATTCAACTCTTCCCAGCGGACTTTCATTTTGTTTAAAAGTTCCTGGTGTATTTGCTTCCAATTGAGATGCGCTGGAACATCCCGGTGGTTCTGTTTTTTATGATCACGATTTGCTATAGAACCACTGTGAAACAGTTCAAGAATATCTGATTCATGTAAATTTCAATGCTACAGCCAACGGCGACAAAGCCGATCCAAACTACTCAAAAACCATTCGCGACAAGGCTTATACTCACCTGAAAGCACTGGTGGATGAAATTCGTGAAGCCGGGAAAAATGTATTCCGAAACAATAAAAACCGGCTAAAGGGCTATTCCAGCGGCTATTGGAAAAAACAAAAGCGGAACAAGAAAGAAGAAACTGAAAAAATAACGGATTAATACCGAATTTCTACTGCAGTTTTGGGCGCCCTGTTATCTTGCGGGGCGCCCTGCTTGTTTTTAACCCTCCCTGTTTCAAATTTGTACTTCCCTGGCCTACAGGAACTCAAAAAAACAGAACAGGACAACAAAAAATACCGCAGAAATGACAAAAAAA
>CAYUBV010000547.1:0-1769 GCA_964443035.1 uncultured Tangfeifania sp. | reverse complement strand
GAATAGCGGTTTCCTAAACCGTAGATCCAGGTTCGATTCCTGGTGGGGCTACAAAGGTCGCTGATAATCAGCGGCCTTTTTGTTTTATTGCACCCCAAATCATCTGCAAACCAACCGTATTTTGATAATCGCCTGTTCGAAAGCGCATGATTGAGTAATAATCACAGGATTATAACTTAAAACGAATATTTTGAAGAATAAAACGACTTCGCATAATTGACATTCTTTTTACAATAAAATATATAATTT
This sequence comes from uncultured Tangfeifania sp., assembly GCA_964443035.1. Lineage (GTDB taxonomy): Bacteria > Bacteroidota > Bacteroidia > Bacteroidales > Prolixibacteraceae > Tangfeifania. The sequence continues at coordinate 1,520 of CAYUBV010000547.1, read as the reverse complement.
TAGCTGCATAAAAATCAAACCTAATTACAGGAACCAGTTTAAAAAAAATTCAGGTTTCTTCTTTTCAGTATTGAAGAAGAACAACACCAAATCGTAACTGAAATTGAAAACCGGTTTGCTGTTGCCGATAAAATGGAAGAAAACATTGATAAAAGCCTGAAACAGGGGGAAATCCTACGGCAGAGTATTTTAAAAAAGGCTTTTGAAGGGAGGCTGGTGTCACAAGTTGAGGAAGAAAAAGAATTGACTAATTTTACCTCATGATTGAGCAAATCCGTAAAATATTGGTTGAAGGTGAAAACCGGAACAATGAATTTAAAAAGTCGCGTACTGAATTAAATAAAAATACCTTTGACAGTATTTGTGCTTTTTTAAACCGTAACGGCGGAAATTTGCTGCTCGGTGTCAATAATAATGGAAAAATTGAAGGAATTGAAGAATCGAAAATTCAGGAAATTGTGGATCGGCTGGTAAGCCTTTTAAACAATCCACAAAAACTTTCTCCAACCGTTTACCTTATTCCCCAGGTTATTGAAATAGATGGAAAAAAGATAATTTACCTCCACATTCCCGAAAGTTCTCAGGTACACTCGACAAACGGAAAAATATTCGACCGTAACAGCGACGGCGATTTTAATATTGCCGGAAATCACGCACTGGTGGAGGAGCTGTATGCAAGAAAATCAAACAACTTTAGTGAGGCGAACATCTATAAATATTTATCTATAAAAGATTTTCGGGCTGATCTGATCGCCCGCGCAAGAAAACTGGCGTCAATGAACAAACCAGGTCACCCCTGGGAGGATATGATGGATGAAGAACTTTTGCGCAGCGCCAAACTTTATCGGAAAGATTTTAAAACCGCTGAAGAAGGATATACTCTTGCTGCAGCACTTTTGTTTGGGAAAGACGAAGTAATACAAAATATACTTCCTGCTTATAAAACAGATGCGCTTGTAAGGATAATAAATACAGACCGCTACGACGACCGTTTGGAAGTGCGCACCAACATGATTGAAAGCTATGACCTTTTAATGGAATTTATACGCAAACATTTACCCGACCCGTTTTTTCTGGAAAACGACCAGCGCACTAGTTTACGCGATCGGATTTTCAGAGAGGTTATAGCCAACACACTTGTACATAGGGAGTATTTAAACTCTTTTCCTTCGAGGATAATTATTGAGAATCAGAAAGTAACCATTGAAAACTGGAATAAACCGTATATGCCGGGAGTTATTAATCCGGATAACTTTTACACACATCCTAAAAATCCGAATATTCTTGAGGTATTTAAACAAATCGGCAGAGCGGACGAGTTGGGTTCAGGTGTCAGAAATGTTTTTAAATACGGAAGACTTTACGGGGATGCAGACCCTATTTTCGACGAGGGCGATGTTTTTAAAACTATCATATCAATACCACAGATTTATTCAATAAAAGGAAAATCCGAAGGAAAAAGTAAAGTTCCAGGCAATATTTCTTACAGTGATACTGAAAACATTAAAAATAATACTGAA
>CAYUBV010000546.1:0-1778 GCA_964443035.1 uncultured Tangfeifania sp. | reverse complement strand
GCTCACATTGCAGCAGAAACAGGAATTACCACCATTGCCGATTTCCGTACCGGCGATGTGGCACTTGGCGGACAGGGAGCCCCACTGGTACCGGTTGGCGACCGCCTGCTTTTCAGCGAATACGAATCATGTTTGAACCTGGGTGGATTTGCCAATATTTCATTCGAAAAAGAAGGGCAAAGAGTGGCATTCGATATTTGCCCGGTCAACTTTATTCTTAATTTTCTGGCACAGCAAGAAGGACTCCAGTACGACAAAAATGGTGAACTTGGAAAAAAAGGAAATGTGGATGAAAAATTGCTCAACCAGCTTAATAGCCTTTCATTTTACAAACAAAAACCCCCAAAATCGCTTGGAAAAGAGTGGATGGACACCCGGTTTTTTCCAATCATCAAAAAATCCAATCTTTCTGTTCAGGATAAATTGAGAACGGCTTACGAACACATTGCCATTCAAATTTCCAATGCCACGCCCGCAACCGGAAAGATGCTGGTTACAGGTGGCGGAGCATTCAATACCTTTCTGCTGGAAAGATTCCGGGAATTCATGAACTGTGAGATTGTCATCCCGTCATCAGAAATCATCAATTACAAAGAGGCGCTGGTTTTTGGTTTCCTGGGATTGCTCCGGTATTTGGGCGAAATCAATTGTTATGCTTCGGTTACCGGGGTAAGGAGGGACAGCAGTTCAGGGATGATATTCAGTTAAACCTCTAAAACGCCAAAACATTCAGATGTAAGAATAATAACGCTTGTGAGCCACAATCTCTTCCAATAATCGAAATTAAAAGAGACCTATTGAATTTGCACATTGTCACCCCCCTGTGCTTTTTCCTTATCAATAATCTTAATCAAATCAATTCGGTTTTGAGGCAAATTACTTTTTGCAATTTCCCAAATCATTTCGTAATCAATTCCAAAGTATTCGTGAACAATTAAATTCCTAAGCCCATACATTTTTCTCCACGGAATTTCAGGGTACTTTTCTTGTATATATTTCGGAACATTCTTTGAAGCTTCTCCAATAACTTCAAAATTTCTAATAGTTGCGTCAACTACAAGGTAATTCATTTTAAATTTTCGGAAATCCAATTTCCTAAGGTATTCTTCAATTCTCATCATTGATTCAAGCATATCCTCCAGGTATAAAATAAATTCTCTATCTTCAGGTCTCATACGTATTTTACATCATTCAAAATGAATTTTTTCAATTGTTTTTTAAGCGCTTTTTCTGAAATCAGGTCAACTTTAATTTTGAGTTCTTTTTCCAACAATTCCTGAAGGTCAAAAAATTCCCAGCCAAGTGGTTTCTTAAATGATACTAAAATATCAATATCTGAATCTTCCTTTTGCTCATCTCTGGAATAAGACCCAAAATATCCTATTTTGTCAACAAAATATTTATGGACAAGAACTGGTTTGAGTTCTTTTAATATATTTTCTATTTCGTAGTTTGACTTCATAATTCAAATTTAATTATTTTAAACTAATTAATTGTTGCTATTTGAAACTCACTTAAACGCATGATTCAAAGATAAAAAACTTTAGAGAATAAAATGTGAGATTGTCATCCCTTCATCTGAAACCATCAATTATAAAGAGGCGCTGGTGTTTGCATTTCTGGGATTATTGCGGTATTTGGGCGAAGCTAATTGTTATGCCTCGGTTACGGGTGCTAAAGGGGACAGCAGTGCGGGAGTCATTTTCCCGGATGGCGTGGATTAAATCTGCGCATTAGTATATGATTTTACCGGGTAAAACTTCAAAAAACAACTCCCC
>CAYUBV010000545.1:0-1780 GCA_964443035.1 uncultured Tangfeifania sp. | reverse complement strand
TTTGAAAAACAGTTCGCAGGAATGACTTTAGAACCATTTACTTATGACGATTATGTAAGCACCAGAAAGACAATAGTCGATAGCATCCGGCAAAGACTCACTGACGATGACAAAAAGTTCTTATTAAGTTTTGAAACAGGAATACCCAAATGGGATTTATTCCCTTATGAGTTAATAAAAGAATTGCCTGCCGTAAAGTGGAAATTGCTAAATATTCAAAAACTCAGGGAAATGAATCCGAAGAAGCATGAGACAATGATAACCAACTTAAGAAATACGCTTAAGGCTCAGTTTAAAAAACAATTGGTATAACATATTCTTTATTCATTCCCTTTCACCAAATGTGCCAACAAAGAAACACTGTTTATAAATTAGGCTTTTTCTTCTGCATCTCAGCATTCATAAACTTTAGCACAGCTTCAAAATCTTCAAGTATAAAGTTCGATACTTCAACGGTTGGGACAACCAGATATGCAAAGGAGTACAATTCATTTTGTGCTCCTTTGTTTTTTTACGTAATATCCTCTGTAATAATATTTATACACCAGTGGTTAAATCCCTTACCTTTGTTTGCTGAATTTCTGAAAATAACCATCGGCAACTTTCCCTTTGAGATTCAAAAAAGACCATTTCATTCGCTGTTTTCCGATTTTTTATCGCTATCAGTTGACGCAAAACACTTTTGCCTGTAAATCAATGACCCTCAGTATTAAAAAAACGACAAACTATTGTCTATGTCAGTTTTAATTTGTAGTTTGCCGCCGTAATTTGTTCCGGAAACATGAAAAACTTGATGAGGCAAACAGGTCTTGCAGTCGTGCTGATCTTCTTATTTTTTTCGAGAAGTTTCGGGCAGACTGAACCCATATATACCCAGTATATGTTCAATATGCAGCCCATAAATGCAGCTTATGCCGGTATGTGGGAGAAAGTAGGTTTTTCGAGCCTCGTGCGCAAACAATGGGCCGGCATCAACCGGTCGCCGTTAACACAGGTTGTTTCATTTCACACCCCCACAAAAAATAAAAAAGTAGGGCTTGGGTTAAACGTAACCAACGACAGGTACGGCCTGGAAAACAAATTGAGTGTTTTTGGCGATTATGCCTATGAAATTTCCCTGACACCTCAAACCCGGTTGAGAATGGGATTGAAATTCGGATTCGTCAATTACAAAAATCCACTCACGCAATACCAGTTATACCCCGACGGGGAATATGATTATGCTTTTGCCAGTGATGTGGACCTTAAATTTCTTCCCAATTTCGGGCTGGGTGGTTTCCTGTACGATGAACATTATTACATCAGCCTGTCCATTCCAAAACTTATAAAACAAAATTACACGGCAAACATCAACAATTACAACCTGGAGGCCCAGGTTCAGACCGTTTACCTCGGGGCCGGCTATATTTTTCGTTTTATTACCTTAAACTACCTCGTTTTTAAACCAACAATTATGCTGACGGCAAACCGCGGGCTGCCCCTGCAATACGATGTTGCCGGCAATTTTCTACTGGCTGAAAAAATCTGGCTGGGTTTGATGCTTCGCTCGGGGAATGCCGTTAGTTTTATATCTCAATGGATATTTGATAACAACCTCCGGCTGGGCTTTGCAATGGATCTAACCTATAACGAAATATTCCCCTATCAGTACGGAACCTACGAAGTCACCCTCGGCTTCGACGTGGACTTTTTTGGCCGAAGCTACATCCGCGAAAAATACTTCTGATTTAAACAGCACTAAAAAACCTTATTCTTTTTAACAACCTTAGTAACCCGCCGA
>CAYUBV010000544.1:0-1783 GCA_964443035.1 uncultured Tangfeifania sp. | reverse complement strand
GGGCCCCGGTTCCCGATCCAGATTTTCCTTGCGCGGGATCAGGGGGCGGTCTAGGAAACTGATCGGAAACCCCCTCCACGGGAGCGAATTTTTGGAGTTTTTGGGTCGCGACGGAGCTGGGGTCGATCTATATTGTCGGGGGTCATGAGTGTAATCCGTAAGTGACGGTGAGACTTATGGTTGGACGTGATTCTCAGCAACATTCCTTCCTGGACGCGGCGTGGTCGGCGGAGCCGCTGTTGAAGAAGGACGATTTCTATGGGACGCTCTTCCGGGAGGGTCCCCAGCTCTATCCCGACGACTTCTTCATCGAGTGCTACACGGTGAACAACGGTCGTCCCAGCGTGCCGCCGAGCCGGATGATGAAGCTGGTGCTCCTGCAGCACTGGGAGGGGTTGTCGGACCGGCAGGCCCTGGACCGGATGGCCTTCGATCTTCGTTGGAAGGCCGTGCTGGGCATGGAGGTGGGTGAGCCGGCCGTGGCCCAGTCCACACTGGTGGAGTTTCGGGCCCGACTGCAGGTGCACGACAAGATGGAAGAGGCCTTCCAGCGGTTCTTGGAGCGGGCCGTGGAAGGGGGGCTTCTGGACCGAAGAGAAGCCCAGGTGGTGGACTCCACGGCGATCTGGGGCCGAGGGGCCGTGGAGGACACGTTCAACCTGATCGGCAGCGCGGCGGCGAAGGTGCTCAAGGCGACGGCGGCTCACCGGGGCGAGATGGCGACGGATGTGGCTCGTGAGACCGGACTCACTTATACGGCTCCGGTGCAGCAGGGCAGCTTCAAGGGGCGGGCCGAGATCAACTGGTCGAAGGAGGAGGAGCGCCGGGCCTTTCTGAACACGGTGGTCGAGGAGGCCCGGACCCTCCTTGCCGAGACCCGCCGGGACCAGGCGGCAAACGGAGAGGTGCGGGAGGGGGCCGAGCTGCTGGCCCGCATCCTGTGCCAGGACCTGGAGCCGATCTGGGAAGATGAGGATGACAGGGGAGCCCCAGGTGGGGAGGAGCCGGCCCTGGAGCTGTCGCCCTCCTCTGCGGCCGATGCCGGGGAGGCAGAAGAAGAGGAAGCCGCCGATCCGGTGCTCGCCTCCGGCCAGTCGGTGCAGATCCGGCGGGGCGTGGCCCGAGACCGGGTGGTGAGCGTGCACGATCCCGAGATACGCCACGGCCGGAAGTCCCATCAGCGAAAGTGGAACGGCTACAAGGGTCACATCAGCGTGGCAGCTGAGTCGGAGTTCGTGACTGGCGTGGACGTCACGCCGGCCAACGCCGGCGATGCGGAAGCCGGGAAAGGGATAATGGAAGCCGCCGAAAGCCGGGGGTTGAAGCCCGTGGCCTGGGTGGGGGATATGGCCTACAGCGCGGCCGAGTTTCGGGAGGCGGCACAGGCCCGGGGCAGCCAGGTGTGCGCCCGGGTTCCACCGACGGCGAACCGGCGGGGTCTGTTCAGCAAGGACGCCTTCACGTTGGACTTGGAGGCCAAAACGGCCACCTGTCCGGCCGGCCGTACCACGGACCGGAGACAGGACCGAAAGGACGGAGGCGGGACCTTCCTCTTCGACGGGAGCCGGTGCGCGGCCTGTCCCCTACGGGACCGATGCACCTCGAAGGACCCGGAGACGATGCGCTCCACAGGGGTGGGACGGACGATCGGCGTCCACCGCCGGGAGGACCTGCTCCAGGAGGCCCGGGCCCAGGAAGGGAGCCCAGCCTTCGAGGCCCTCATCAAGAAACGATCGTTGGTGGAGCGGACCATCGGCCATCTCATGCAGCGTGGTCTGCGCCA
>CAYUBV010000543.1:0-1784 GCA_964443035.1 uncultured Tangfeifania sp. | reverse complement strand
CTACCTGATTGAAGGAGAAACTGGAAATCTCCGTCTGTTTTTTTGCATGTTCGATCGTTATACTAACTACATTTCCGTTTTTATCTGTTTCAACCAGTACATTTTCATTGAGGTCATTGGTCTCGGTAATTTCGTTGTTGTTGAAATTCACCAGTAGAGTATCAGTATCCTTAAAATAAGTTATCTTCATGATGTTAGTTTTTAAAATTCCTGTCAAAAAAAGCATTGTGGATTGTTTCTCCATCTTCCATTACCACAATGCGTAAATATTTACCTGCATCTTTTATAAATCCCCATTTTCTTATACGACCATCGGTTTGAGTTTTTTCATATTCTGGAAGTTTGTAAACCTGTTTTATCCATTCCATCTTAATTTCTTTCCGGTCGGGTCGTTGCCGGGTGTGGAGAAAATAATTTGTAAATTTCATTTGTAAAATTAAAAGCAATATTAAAACTACTATTGTTCAAGTAATATCTCAATTAAATTGATTTCATATTTTGTAAAAATACGTATTAAAAAGTAAAACTATACAAAATCCTGTGTTTCTGTTATCTCTATTTTCTTCCAATTTGTGCAGATTAGTCATGCCCTCTCTCGCGATGAGGGCATGACTCGCTTCTTACAGCTTCTTCCCAATATAAAACGCATATCCGTAATACGCTTTGTACTTCGCATACAATTTAGCTTCCTCACGCTGGTTGGCCACTAATTCTTCAGCAGTTCTGTTGCCGGTATATTTTTTCAGGAAAGCTTCCTGTGCAGCCACCTGCGGAACGTAAAAATTTTCCGTCCAGCAGTTTTCGGGAAGAATAAATGTGGCCACCGGAATATAGCCGGCATTTTGGAGTTGTGCCAATTTGTTAGGTATCGTGTCCATTTCCGGATAGGCATCCATCCAGAATTTATGGATTTCAGAAGGTCGTTTTTCAGTAAACCACGATGCCTCCGAAACAGCAATGTACCCTCCGGGTTTCAGGAATTTGTGCCACTCTTTCAGGCCCTGTTCAAAACCGATGTTGTAAATCGCTCCCTCCGACCAGATCAGGTCGAGTTCTTCCTTTTGAAAAGGAAGTTTTTCCATCGTTCCGGTGATGCCTTTCACCCTGTTTTGAAGGTTCAGATTCTTTGCATTCCGGTTGAACAGGTCGATAAATGCAGAAAACAGATCGACCCCGGTAATTTGGCCAGGTGCATGTTGTGCCAGCACCATTGTCTGTCCGCCTGTTCCGCAACCAATGTCGGCAATGCGCGATTCGGCAGTCAGGTTATCGATAAAACTCAACGCTTTTAACGTTACTTCGGAACTGCCCGGTCCCTGCCTTTCAATGGCAGAAAAATATTCGCAGATTAAACCGAAGTCGAATTCGTGTATGGATTTATTTTCGTTACTCATGATATATTTTTTTTATGTTTTGCCGGATGGTAAAATCTTAAAAATCCTGTTCCGGTCAATTAATAACTTTGAAAAAAATGAAAATTCACCATCCTGAAAAAAAGACAGCGTTTACTGAAGGGATAACCAATGGCAGAAAACCACAGGTTATTTAGCGCACCGAATCCAAATTACATTTGAACATACAATTGTTTTAGCGAGGTAAAAATAAGAATTATTTTGAAGTAAATCCACTTCTTTGGAAATTGCGAAGACAAATTGATGACAGAATTGAGCCAATTTTGATTGATAAAAACAACGACAAATCAGGTTTTCTAAATGAAATAAAAAGAAACGGAATAGAAATAACCTGAACTCAAAAACAAGCGCCAGACTTCAGTCTGGTGAAAA
>CAYUBV010000542.1:0-1789 GCA_964443035.1 uncultured Tangfeifania sp. | reverse complement strand
GTCGAAAAAACTGACTGAAATTTCCGATAAGTTAATCAGCATCAGGGGAATTCAGCACGGAAAACTGGTAATGAGCAAAGCTGAGTAAAATTTTTTACAATAATAGTAACACGAAAATTAAAAACAGTAACACGAATTAAATCACCATGGAAATGAAAAAATTTTTACTTGCCGGCGCTTTTATTTTATTGGCCGGTTATTCAAGTGTTAAAGCACAGTTAAATTTATCCGATACCATCCGGATTGAGGAGGTAGTTGTAACCGGGACAAGAACAGAAGTTGCGCGAAAAAATGTTCCGTTAACCATCTCTTCGGTTTCCGAGGAGCAGATAGAACTGAGCAATGAATCGGCTGTTTTGCCAATACTGAGCCAGCGTATTCCCGGGATGTTTGTAACTGAAAAAGGCGTTACCGGATTTGGAGTTGCCAGCGGTTCGGCAGGCCAGATTAGCATGCGCGGTGTTGGCGGCACAGCTCCCAATACGCATATTCTGGTACTCATCGATGGCCATCCTCAGTTCCAGGGGATTTTTTCGCACCCGCTGGCCGATGCGTATGTTTCGTCAGACGTAGAAAAAGTGGAAGTAATAAGAGGGCCGGCCTCCATCCTTTACGGATCGAACGCCATGGCAGGAGCCATCAATATCATTACGAAGAAACAAAAGACGGAAGGTTTTTCGGGCAATGCCAAAATTTCTTACGGATCATACAACACTCAAAAATACATGGTTAGCGGAGGCATTAAAAAAGGCCCTTTCAGTATTTTTGCATCAATGAACCACAACCGTACTGACGGGCATCGCGACACTTCAGAATTTAAAATTGTAAATGGTTATTTGAAAACCGGTTATGAACTGAATGAAAATATCAATATCATGGCCGATGTAAGCATTGCAGATTTCAACTCGCAGGATCCCGGGTCAATTTACAACCCGGCATTTTTTGGAATCGATATTTTGAGGGGAAAAACCTCTTTGTCTGTAAAAAACCGATACGAAAAAGTGGAAGGTGGGTTAATTGCTTATTACAATTTTGGAAACCACGAATTTACGGATGGATGGGAATCGGAAGACTACCACGCCGGAGTGAGTTTATACCAGGGATTACAGTTATTCGCCGGCAACAGGATTACAGTGGGGCTGGACTACAAAACCGTTGGAGGCATTGCCAACAGCGGAGTTCCCGGTGCAGCCGGCACTTGGCACGAAGTTTCAGATTTTGCCGGATATTCGTACATTCAGCAATCACTTTTCGAAAAATTGATACTAAGCGCCGGATTAAGGCTTGAAAACAGTTCGATTTTCGGGCTTGAAACCATTCCGCAGGCAGGTTTCTCGTTCCTGGCAACCGAAAATACAACTTTTAAAGGCTCCTGGTCAAAAGGATTCAGAAGCCCCTCGTTGATGGAACTTTATTTGTTTGCCCCCAATCCGGAACTTGAACCGGAACGACTGACCAATTACGAACTGGGAGTGAGCCGTCATAATACTGATCGCAGTTTAAAAGCCGACCTTTCAGTATTTGCCATCGACGGTACAAACGTTATCGAAGTCAGGCCAAACGACAATCCGCCACCGCCCGTAAAAAGGCAAAATGTGGGATCTTTCTCCAATAAAGGAATTGAGTTTGAGGTGAACTGGCAAATCACAAACCGGTTCAATCTGGCGTCAAATTACAGCTATCTTCACCTTGACAAACCCAGGCTTGCAGCGCCCGAGCATCAGTTTTACATCAACGGAACTTATTCAGAAAATAAATTCAGGGCCAATCTTTCGTTGCAGCAAATTTC
>CAYUBV010000541.1:0-1797 GCA_964443035.1 uncultured Tangfeifania sp. | reverse complement strand
GGAACAACTTACATCGACAACACCGCCACCATCTGGCGCTGGCGCAATCATTTCCAGAATGACTTTGCAGCCCGCATGGACTGGACAATCAACAGGTATGAAGATGCCAACCATGCACCGGTTGCCAAACTGGATCATGAAAATGAAATCGAAGTAAAATCAGGTGAAGAAATTCAACTCGATGCATCGGATTCAAAAGATCCTGACGGAGATAAATTATCGTATGAATGGATTTTTTACCGCGAAGCCGGAACATACCCGTCGATGCTTGAACTGGAAAATAAAAATGAAGCTGAATTAAAACTGACAGCTCCTAAAGTGGATGCACCGAAACAACTCCATTTTGTGGTAGCTGTAACCGATGACGGCGAACCAAAACTCACGGATTACCAACGCGTTATTTTGACAGTAAAACCTTAATATTTAAATACAATGATGAAATATATTCTTGCAATTACAGTTCTTTTTCACCAGTTAAATATAATGGCAAATCAACCTGAAGAAAAACCCCGTATAATTAACACAACCGACCTCGGCGCCGACCCCGACGATGAACAGTCGATGGTGCGCCAATTGGTTTGTGCCAATGAGTTCGATATTGAAGGTCTGATTGTATCAACCGGCTGTTGGAAGAAAACACAAAGCAACACCGACATGCTCGACAAAATTTTGGAGGCTTATGCAGAGGCTTATGACAACCTGATTGTTCATGCCGAAGGCTTCCCAACTCCTGAATATTTAAAATCCATATCGGTTATGGGACAAACAGACTATGGCATGGGCGACGTGGGCACAGGCAAAGACAGTCCCGGCTCAGAATTGATTATTGCCTCTGTTGATAAAGATGACCCCCGCCCTGTCTGGGTAATGGGTTGGGGAGGCATGAACAACATTGCACAGGCTATATGGAAAGTTCGCGAGACCCGTTCTCCCGAAGAACTGGCAAAATTCTTAAGTAAACTCAGGTTATTCGATATTTTAGGGCAAGACGATGCCGGCGCATGGATTGCAAAAAACTTTCCTGAAGTGTTTTATATTCGTGCAACAGGTGTTTACGGTTGGCAACCTCCGAAAAATGGAGATTATCAACAAAATGATATCCAAAGCCATGGCCCCTTAGGCTCAGTATATCCCGATACGAAATGGGCTACAGAAGGCGATACACCGGCTTTCATGCATATCTATCCCAATGGGTTAAACGATCCTGAACAAATTGATCAGGGTGGCTGGGGTGGTCGCTTCAGTTTTGAAAAAGAGGAAGGGATAAGAAGTATGTCGGAAGTGGCTAAAATTGATGAAAATGCAGAAACAAAATTTGACCCTTATTACATGTATGGAAATACCGAAGAAGGCGCCCAGTCTATAAAACGTTGGAACAAGGGATACGATAACGACTTTGCCGCCCGCATGGACTGGAGCATTACCGATAAGTATGAAGATGCGAACCATCATTCTGTTGCTGTGCTGAATGGAGATAAAACACGACAGGTATTAAATATGACTGGCATCGCTGGTTCTACCATCGAATTAAGTGCTGAAGGATCAACCGATCCCGATGGTGATTCATTGACCTACTCCTGGTCATTCTACGATGAACCCAGTTCGTATAAAGATTCTGTGACAATTCAAAATAATTCCTTTTCCTCTGCTAAAGTGGAAATCCCGGAGGATGCAAAGGGCAAATCAATCCATATTATTTTGGAAATTCATGATAATGGCGTTCCTAATTTATATGCTTATCGCCGTATGATCATAAATGTTCGGCCATAAAATTGAAGATGGATTTTTTGAAAATGA
>CAYUBV010000540.1:0-1798 GCA_964443035.1 uncultured Tangfeifania sp. | reverse complement strand
GAACAGCATCCTTCAAACTCCAGGTAACAAAATAAGCCTGCCCGGGTTGTTGAAAATGAGGCAATGCCCGCCTGTAAAACTCTTTTTTCATGGATGTTATATTTTGTTTTTTGCAATATAATATATTTTTTGAAGCTTACCGGGACGCGCGGTTTACAACCGCGCATTTACAGGGAGGTGCGGTTTGAAACCGCGCACTCATCATGACACATGGTTTTCAAATGCGCATACAACAAACAAGATGAGTTCAACTGTCAGGTATTAGGAAACCCAAATTTAATGCGCGGTTACAAACCGCGCGTCCTGAATTTACTCCTGTTTTGTATCTTTGCGGGCATGGACAATTTTTCCCATATCATATTCGATCTCGACGGCACACTGACCGATAACACCCGCGGAATTGAAAGTTCGGTCAGGTATACGCTCGACAAAATGCAAATCGCCGATTTTGACGAAATGGTGCTCAAACGGTTTATCGGTCCGCCGCTGCAGTGGAGTTTCCGGAATTTATTTGGAATGAATGAGCGGAACACGGAGCTGGCCGTGGAGTTTTTCAGGGAATATTATTCCGTGAACGGAAAATTTGAGAATGACCCGTATCCGGGAATTTTTGAGTTGCTGGAAGAACTGCATTTTGCCGGAAAGAAAATGTACATTGCCACTTCGAAACTCGAAAAATTTGCTGTAGAAATCAGTGCGCATTTCGGATTCAATAAATACATTACAAATTTGAAGGGCGCCGATTACAAAGGCGAAAAAGCCACTAAGAAAACGATTATTTCCGATTTACTGAACGATGCCCAACTATCATCCTCAAAAGACATTGTGATGATTGGCGATACGTTGTTCGATATTGAAGGAGGCAAAGAAAACGGGCTGTCGACCATTGGCGTTACTTACGGCTTCGGGAAAAAGGAAGACCTCGAAAAAGCCGGACCGGATTATTTGATTGAAAACGTAGAGGAATTATTCGAGGTGTTGGCGTGACTTTTCATTTTTTCAGGAACTTAGAAACTTTCTAAAAAAATTTCAGAATTGTTTCAAATCCTTAATTTTGTTGCCATTCAATCAATTCAAATAAAAATGACAAAATACATCCTGTATCCATTTATTGCAGCCCTGTTTTTAGTGAGCTGCCAGACTGAATCCATTGAGAACTCAGAAGAAATAAACTCACTCGAAACCTGGCTGGCTGAAGCTTCCGGGCCGGAAAGCAATTTGCCCGCACAGCCTTTTGCGCAAAAAGCGCTATCGGCAGAAGAAGCCGACACTGCGGTTCAAATGATTCACCACTTTTTAAATAAAAAGCTAAAAGAAAAATATGCCAATCAGTGGCAGGACAGTACGCTGAAAACCGGGAACCGCGAGCTGAAATTCAGGTATAAAAAATTTAGTGAAAAGCCTGAAAATGGCTGGAGCCTGTACATTTCGATGCATGGTGGCGGCGGAACAACATGGGAAATGAACGACCAGCAATGGAGAAACCAAATCGGTTTGTATGAGCCGGAAGAGGGAATTTACATGGCACCGCGTGCTCCCACTGATTCCTGGGACATGTGGCATCAGTCGCACGTCGATTCGTTGTTCAGTTTGTTTATAGAGCTGGCCGGTGTGTTTGAAGACATAAATACCAACCGTGTTTACCTCACCGGTTACTCCGCAGGTGGCGACGGCACTTACCAACTTGCTCCGCGCATGGCCGACCAACTGGCTGCTGCTGCTATGATGGCCGGCCACCCGAACGATGCTTCGCCGCTGGGATTGCGCAACCTCCCGTTTACATTGCACATGGGCGCCG
>CAYUBV010000539.1:0-1798 GCA_964443035.1 uncultured Tangfeifania sp. | reverse complement strand
AGAGATTTCCTGCCCGTCCGGTCAGGCGGGCTCACCCGGAATACCGGGATTCGAAATGACAGCATTCTGCAATTTATGTTTGAATTGCCCCTAATACCTCAGAATCGCATTGACGGGCGAGCCTTCTTCGGGCATATCTTCCGTTTCAACAATAAACACTTTTCCGTTGGTTTCAAAGGTTTTTCGGGCGGCGTAATCGAGTAAGTCTGTATCCAGTGGTTTCGGATGATCGTGTACTTCTATTTTGGCTTCTTCCCGCTTGTAATCGCCCCAAACGTGATTTCCCTTTTCAACAAAAAGTGTATCGATGCGTCCGGTATCGGCAGAAATGATTACATCCTGCAAGCTTGTAGTCGTTTGCCCGTGAGCTTCGCTGTATTTTTCTTTCTTCTCGTTTTTCGCCTTTTCAAAATAAGGTTCGAGTATTTCAGAAGCTTTATCATGAAGCAGATGGACATCTTCCTCGTCGAAGTTTCCGGCAACATATTCGGGATAAATGTTTTTATAATTCGAGATTTCGCGGAAATGGGCAAATACATTTTCGGTAGCTGCAATTATTAGCGGAATTTCGTATCCGGTTAATAAATCAGTCAGCTCACGGTCCAAATCTTCGAAATATTTAAACACTTCATTCTGTTTATCGTCTTTGCCTTCACCCCTGCCGTGATACATGGCCTGGGCTTTACCGGGATAGTCGGAACGGCCGGTGCCGCTTTGCTCACCACGCATCTGAAGGGCTTTCTGTACCACATCGTGCCCGGCAGAATCATAAATATCTCCGGGGAAGATGTTTTCGGTCTCGATTTCCCAGATTTCGTGCTGCGTGGCTTCATACAACCTGTTCTTTTTCAGGCTTAAGGAAAGTACAAAAAAGAGGTCGTCCTGGTTGAAAACATTCAATATCGGCAAGAGGTAGAACCGGTCTGAAACCAGCGAAAATTCCTCAACTTCAAGCGGCAGCGTATAATATTCAAACCTTCCTTCGCTCCGGAAAACAACCAGCGCATCTGAAAGGTCCCGCCACAAATTTGTGTCACTCTGCAACGCTTTAACCGGGTCCAGGTATTTTTCTATTTCCCTGGGCTTCAGCCCAAACTCTTCGAGTTGTTTTTCAGCTTCGGCAATCTGGTTTTTAAAACTTACCATGCTTTCTTTATTTTCGCCGTACCGCTCGGTAGGTACGTAAATCGAAATGCAGTATTTTCCTTCTGCTTGAGCTAATTCTTCAAAATGTTTTTTTCTGAATAATGCCATAATTGTGATTTATTTTAGTGTCTATTCAAAATTTCAAATCAACCTGCTTTATAAATCAATCAAATGATTGCAAAAAATAGTGGTTGCATAAAGCTTTTCAAAATTTGCTTTTCAGGTTGCAACTCCTGTACCTAAAAAACGAACCGGCACCGGCATTAAATGATAATCCGCTGACTGAAAGCAATTAAATCAAAAGCAACGCAAAGATAAAACTGTAAAAAGCTGGAAACTTCAAGTGGAATCGGTAAGAAAACTGTGGAAATTTTTCACAGTTTGGGAAGCATCCAGGATATTGGTGAATATATTATTTGGTGGAAGATAAATTGGGAAAAGGGTGATGCGCCCCGAAATTTCGGGGTGCAATCGCGCTATTTTAACCGGCGAATGCAATTCGCCGATCCCGGAAGGCGCGGTTTCCCTGCCTTGGCGGCAGGAACTACCAGCCCCGTCAGGGGTCAAAACCCTGATGGGGCTAATTGCCGGCTATTCCGATAAATGTGATTACTGTGAACTGTTGATGCAAATTTGTCGCGAAGCGATCCCT
>CAYUBV010000538.1:0-1798 GCA_964443035.1 uncultured Tangfeifania sp. | reverse complement strand
TATTTCATTGTTTTTTATTTCAGCTCCTCTTGGAAGTGCAGGATCATCACTGTGGATTTCCTGCAACCAGGGAAACCGTTCACTCCAGGGCGGCTGATTGATGGGGATTGCATTTAAACGGGGCCATAACGACAACTCACGATCATTTAAATGGTGTTGAAACCAGCCGGCATATCCTCTGGCATCATACATAATCGAGGCTTTCGGACAATTAATTATGCTGTTGCCATTCACCCGGTTATATCGTCCTCCACCAATCAATATGCCTGAAGGACAGTCTTCAATCTGATTATTAATAATATTTATTCCCGATGCCAAATCATCTAAATAAATGGCCCAGTTATGGTGGTGACTTGCCTGCCCCAACTCACTGATAACGTTTCCTCTGATTTCGGTTCCACCCATCGTCCAGTCTCTTCCGCAATAAATGGCCCCGGCATCGGAAGTATTTAAACACACTTTTCTGATTTCATTTTGAGCAATCAAATGATCATTGCCTGAAAAAAGAATCGCGTTATGGGGCGCAAAACTTATTTTATTTCTTTTTACAATATGCCCAACACCCTCTAATTTAACCGCTGGTGCATAAGTTTTTACATGTCGCGAAAAATGAGTAACGGAACAATTTTCCACAAAATGATTTGCCTTGGTTAGGGTATTTCTATCGCCACCCGAAAGGAAAATTCCGGTATTTCCAATGTAGCTAAGGGTACTGTTTTTAACCCCGCAACTTTCTCCGCCGGTTATTTTTATGGCAGACCTGCCTAATCCTTTAATTTCACACGATTCAATTTCTACCGATTCAGAATCGGAAATATTAACAGCCAGATTATTGTGATAACTGAAGTTGATATTTTCAATTTTTATTTGGTTACACGCTTGTATGTCGACAAGGGTAAAGTCCTGCCAGGCAATTTGAATCGACTCGATTTTTTCATCTGAAAAAGAATGAATAAAACGGAGAGTCCCGGTTTCAGGATTAAAATAATATTCATTTTCAACATCAACATATTGGGGTTGATTCAAAGCGTAAAAGAGACCTCCTGAAGGAGCTCCCATTCCATAATTGTGTGGAGCTGCGAGTGTTATCTCCCCGGTTTTTGGATCAATGGAGTCAACCCGAATTATTTCGTCATACCACTTAAAACTCCAGTAGCCATTTAAAAATAAGGGAAGTTCTTCACTGTGATTTTCCAGAAGTTCAGCCGAAAAAAATTTCGGAGGCATTTGTTTCGCTTCCTCATTGGTTGGTTTTCTGCCGGCCACAGCTATTGAATCTGCTTTAATGAAACCCTCATTCGGATAACGAGCTAAGGATAAAGGTTTTCCGCCAATATAGATTTCCGGCCAGCCGGCATAGCCCCTGAATGAATCTGGCCAGCGTGGCATAATTAATTCCGGGATAGTAATCTCATACAATCCTGCTGCTTCATCGAGGCAAGTAAGGTTTTTAACCGGCACGTCCATGCCCGAGGTTATTATCACACCGCCCTGTTTTTCACCTCTGATAACCAGATTATTTGCCCCTGAGAGGATTAAAGGTTTTTCAATCACGTATTTTCCTTCGGGAATCACTAATACCGAATCCTTGTTTTTTACAGCCAAATCAATCATGTTTTGCAAATTCTTTTGCTGCTTGCATGAGAAAAGGCATAATCCGATAAGGGTAATCAGGGCTATTTTAAATAAACGAATTTTCATAATCTGTATCACTTTTTGACGGATATTTTTGAAATGCAATAACGAGTTAGTTTATATATCATAAAGTAACAGGATTTATTTTGATTTGCATTTGTTG
>CAYUBV010000537.1:0-1802 GCA_964443035.1 uncultured Tangfeifania sp. | reverse complement strand
GATGAAAAGGTAGAAGATATTAAAGTTCCTCAACGATTGTATAAACTTTTGGAATCGGATGAAACATGGGTTTACACCAATCAAATAAAATACAACGACATTATTAATAATTTTAAAATAGACACGGTTTATGTGATTCGTCAGCGGGGGATGAACCAAATGAACTGGCAGTTTTTAAATCCAAAAACCCGTGAGAAAAGTTTTATCCCCAACTATTTAATAAAAGGGAAACAAAATTGAATTGGCCTGAACGAAAACTAATTGCAGAAGTTAAACATGTTATTTAATTCGCTGGTATTTTTCATTTTTCTCATAATAGTTTTTACGGTTTACTGGTTATTCCGGAACCAGTTGAAACTACAAAATGTAATTGTTTTAGTAAGTAGTTACGTTTTTTATGGCTGGTGGGACTGGCGCTTTCTTTCGTTGATTGTTATCAGTTCGCTGGCCGATTATTTTATTGGAATTTGGCTGAGCCGAACGGAGGAGAAAACCAAACGTAAATTACTGCTGGCCCTAAGCATTCTTGTAAACATTGGCATTCTCGGTTTTTTTAAATATTTCAACTTTTTTGTTGATTCGGCCACTGATTTGCTGAGCCAGTTCGGGTTTCAGGCCAACCCAACCAGCCTCCGGATAATTTTGCCGGTGGGAATCAGTTTTTACACGTTTCAAACATTGAGTTACAGTATAGATATTTACCGGCGGCAGATTGAGCCAACCAAAGACATCATCGCCTTTTTTGCTTTTGTCAGCTTTTTCCCGCAGCTCGTGGCCGGGCCCATCGAACGCGCCCGCAACCTGGTGCCGCAGTTCCTGAAAAAACGAACTTTCGATCCGGGAAATGCCAGCGACGGAATCCGCCAGATGCTCTGGGGCTTTTTCAAGAAAATTGTAATTGCCGATAATGCCGCGGTTTATGCCAACGAAATTTTTGCAAACTACGGCGATCACACCGGCGGAACGTTACTTTTGGGAGCGGTACTTTTTGGTTTCCAGATTTACGGCGACTTTTCCGGGTATTCAGATATCGCCATTGGTACAGCGCGCCTGTTTGGTTTCAGCCTGATGCAAAATTTTGCATTCCCCTATTTTTCGCGCGATATTGCCGAGTTCTGGAGGCGGTGGCACATTTCGCTGTCCACCTGGTTTCGCGACTATGTGTACATTCCCATTGGCGGAAGCCGCGTTTCGCGCATCAGGCAAATCCGGAATGTGTTTGTCATTTTTCTGGTGAGCGGGTTCTGGCACGGTGCCAATTACACGTTCATCGCCTGGGGAGCAGCCCACGCATTGCTGTTTGTGCCGCTGCTGGTTTTCAACAAAAATCGCAGGTACACCGAACATATTGAAAACCGCGAGCTATTGAGAAATCCGCAAATCATCCTGAAAATTCTTCTCACTTTTTTGCTGGTGACAGTGGCCTGGATCTTTTTCAGGGCGCAAACTATTGGCGAAGCATTTGATTACATCATAAAAATGATTCAAACACTTTTTGAGTCTCCGGTAAAGAAATTTAATATTTCAGCGCAACCCGTATTTTTTGCAATTATTCTGATGATAATTCTGGAATGGATAAACCGGAAAGAGAAACACGGCCTGCAAATTAAAAACTGGCCGGTTGTAGCAAGGTGGTTTATTTATGTGTTTATCGCCCTGTTTATTTTTATGTACGGCAAATTTGAACAAACTGAATTTATTTATTTTGCATTCTGATGGCACGATTTCTTCTGAAAATAGCGCTCTTCTGGATTTTGCTGATTGGCCTGATTTACGCAGCAGCCAAAGTTGCCAGCCGGAAT
>CAYUBV010000536.1:0-1805 GCA_964443035.1 uncultured Tangfeifania sp. | reverse complement strand
CAGGGAAAAATGGATTTCGACAACCTGCTTTTTGAAAACGGAAAAGGCTACTCCCCCATGAAAGCCTACGGCCGCTCAAAACTGGCCAACCTTTTGTTTACCTACGAATTGCAGCGCTTTTTCAAGGCGAATAATTTCAACAGCATTTCAGTAGCTGCTCATCCCGGCCTTTCGCAAACCGAACTGTTCCGCTACCTCGATGAAAAATGGTACTTCCGGTTGGTCCGACCACTATTTCAGGCCCTTTCACAGCACGGCAAGATGGGCGCTTTGCCTCAAATCAGGGCAGCCGTTGATCCCTCTGTTAAAGGAGGTGAATATTACGGACCTAATGGTTTTATGGAAATGAAAGGCTATCCGGAAAAAGTGAAGTCCAACGCAGCTTCACACAACCGGGAAGATGCAAAAAAATTGTGGGAAGTTTCGGAAGACCTGACAGGAGTAAAGTATGATGGCAGCACAAAATAAAAACCACCGGAACAATCCGGCGGTCATTATTTTCACAAAAATCTTTGAAGTGAAAAGGAGTTGAAGCTCCTTCTCCCTGATTACTCCACAATCGGTTTCAGCACGATATCCCGGTACAATACTTTACCGTGATCGCCCTGCAAATAAATTGGACCGGGACTATAAAGGTCGGCGCTGATGGCACCTCCGGTTGGTCCCAAGACAGGTTGATTATCGATGATGGTGGTTCCGTTTAGTTTTACGGTCAGGTGACGTTTGTACAACGTGATATCCATTGTTTGCCACTCGCCGGCTGGTTTTTCTGCGGCCTCCGATGGTGTGATCCGGCTGTACAAAGCTCCCATATTGTGTGAATCCACATCCTTTCCGTAGGAATCAACCACCTGAACTTCGTACATGCCACGCAGATAAACTCCGCTGTTGCTTCCTTCGGGAATATTTACCTCCAGTGTCAGCTTGAAATCTTCAAACTCTTTTTCAGTACGAATATTTCCGTAATGTATGCGATCTTCACCTTCTTTCTGAACCGGATCGTTTATCAAAACGCCGTTTTCAACTTTAAAACCATTGGCCTGATTCGGATTCAGCAATTTCCAGCCATCGAGATTTTTACCGTTAAACAGCTCAATCGGTTCGTCGTATTTTACATCCGAAAGATCAGGTTTCGGTGGCACTTCAGCCGGTTTCCATCCGTAAAAATCCGATTTGTAAGTTTCCATTCCGTTGCGTGAAGGTTGCAGCGAAACACCTTTAATACGGTCACCGTTCCGGGTTATTTTGAAAACATGCGGGATAATCATTTCACGTTCACCGTTTTTACCGTCGCGCGAAACCTGACGGGCCCGCATCACCATCAACGTATTATCGTCTACCATGAAAACACTTTGCACCGGGGTAACACTTCCGCCCCGCCACAGCAATTCTGCATCGAGAAAATCGTCATTTTCAAAAACATGAAGCCAGCCTACTGAACCGCCTTCAATTTCGATGTTCCACATTCCTAAAAATCCATTGGACTGATTTTGTGCGCTGGAGATTGTTGCTGCCATAAAAAAGGCAACTGCCACTAAAAATAATTTCTTCATTTTTTACAGGTTTATTGATTCAAATTTTTACTTCAACAAACTTACAAAAAAATTAGTTGATTCATCCCGATTCCGGTTTTTACGGAATTCCCCTTCAGCCGGTTGGTGGATAGAGTCAAAATAAACCTCATTTTTTACTCAAACCCATTTTTCAAACTGAAATTTCCGGCAATCAAAATTCATAACTTTTGTGCTGAATTTTATAACATGCAGCAAATCATATTACTCACCCGATTCCGGCAAAGCCGGAAT
>CAYUBV010000535.1:0-1808 GCA_964443035.1 uncultured Tangfeifania sp. | reverse complement strand
AGAAGGCCGTGGCGAGGAGCAGGATGTACGCGGAGTTTATTACCTCAGTCCGGAAGGTGAAATTACGCGGGTAATTGCCGACTACAAACAACCCAACGGACTAATTGGAACTCCCGATGGCAAAACACTGTATGTAGCCGACATTAACGACGGTAAAATCTGGAAATACGACATCCAACCGGATGGCACCCTGAAAAACAAAACCTTTTTCGCCCCGAAAGGAAGCGACGGAATGACCATCGACAAGCGCGGGAACGTTTACCTCACCAGCGGGAAAGTTTGGGTATACAATCCGAAAGGTGAACTGATTGAAGAGATTGAAGTCCCGGAAAGCCCGTCGAATGTCTGTTTTGGCGGAGAGGATCGGGATATTCTTTTTATTACGGCGCGTACATCGGTTTATACATTGAAAATGAACGTGAAAGGAGTTGACGAATGATGAAAATAGTAGTGGTAGGTTTCGGTTTTATGGGTAAAACGCACACCGGAAATATTTTGAAAAATCCGAATGTCCGTTTGACAGCGATCGTGGATAAAAACACGGAAAATATTCATGAAAACCTGAAAGGGGAATCCGGCAACTTTGAAACGGGCAGCATTGATGCGGAAGAACTTTCGAAAGTGAATATTTACAGTGATTTTGCCCAATGCCTTGCGACTGAAAAACCCGATGCCTGCGTTATAGCAGTTCATACCAACCTGCATTACGAAATGGCAAAAGCAGCACTTGAAGCAGGTACGCACGTTTTCCTGGAGAAACCGTTTTGCCTCGATGTGGATGAAGGCCGGCAATTGATTGAACTGGCCCGGATGAAAGATAAAATTCTGATGATAGGCCACGTGGTTCGTTTTATGCCGGCTTACGAAAAGCTTAAAAGCTGGATTGAAAGCGAAGAATTTGGAAAGCTGGAATTTTTGTCGCATTCACGCTTTACGGGAGTCCCGGCCTGGGGACAGTGGAAAGACAAACAAAAAGATTTTGGTTCTTCAGGAGGCGCATTGTTCGATTTGGTGATTCACGACATCGATTTTGCCCAATGGGTGTGTGGTGTTCCCGATAAAATCAGTGCCAGTTATTTGCCCGGGAAACTCAGCAGCCACGATTACATTTCAGGGCTTTGGCATTACGAAAATTCCGCATTGCAGGTTAAAATTGAAGGCGGCAACACCTTTCACACCGCTTTTCCGTTTCAGGCCGGATTTGCAGCACGGTTTGAAAAAGCAAGTGTGCTTTTTTCGCCAAATGATGTTGAAAATATTACCATAGCAACCGATACAACAACGAAGCAAGTTCCGGTGAGTGACCCAAATAAAGGCTTTGCAGGTGAGCTCGATTATTTTGTTTCGTGTGTTACCGAAAACAAGCAACCGGAGAAATGTACCCCGGAGTCAGCGCTTGAAAGTATAAATATTTGTTACAGGCACATAAATAAGCTTTGAATTCGTGTAAGTTGGATTGTTTTGCCCTGACTTTTCTACAAAAACAACTTAAGTTTGCCCTGACTTTTTTATGTTTTTGCTGTAATTTCGCCTTGACTTTTAAAAAACTGAATCATGAATAAACTATTCCTGTCAATATTACTTGTTTTCATTTTTGTTGATTTTCAAAGTTTTTCGCAGACACAAATTACAAACCTGAAATGCGAACATCTTGAAAGCCCAATTGGAATCGACGAAGTTCGCCCCCGGTTTGCCTGGAAAATTAAGTCAGCAAAACCAGGATTTTTACAAAATGCTTTCCAGTTGGTTGTAGGAACTGACGAAGACGAAGTGGCTTCAGGAAACGGCAATATCTGGGAGTCGGGAAC
>CAYUBV010000534.1:0-1810 GCA_964443035.1 uncultured Tangfeifania sp. | reverse complement strand
TTCACAACTCGTGTAATCCCATCTTTAATCAAAGCTTCATTAAAATTGATTAACAGTCCCAATTTCAATTTGGTGAGCCGAAGATAAGTTAAAAGTTTTTTAGGATGAACTGGTGCAATCATTTCTACTGATTTTAACTCAACAACCACTTTATTCTCGACTATCAGATCTGCTCTGAACCCGATATCCATTTTAATATCTTTCCAGAATACCGGTATCCCTTTTTGTCTGTCGACTCTTAATCCCTGAGAAATTAATTCATAATAAAGAATTTCTTCATACACCGATTCTAATAAACCGGGTCCCAATTCAACATGAATGTTGTAACAGGTATTGACAATTATTTTTGCAATTTCATTTTCATGCATAAAGTTTTGGTTTTTTTACTTTTTACCTTTGCGTCTTCGCGTCTTTGCGTGCAATCTTTTCTCTCGCTAAGGCGCAAAGTCGCAAAGATTTCATTCGAAAAACTCTTTAATAGCTTTCGTTATATAATTCAACTGCTCCTCCCTCAACTCAGTGTGCACCGGCAACGATAAAACAGTTTTACATAGTTTTTCAGTCGCCGGGAAATCACCTTTCTGGTGTCCCAAAAATTGGTAGGCTTCCTGCAGGTGAATCGGCTTTGGATAATAAACCATCGAGGGGATTCCTTTTTCTTTCAGGAAATGCTGCAGCTTATCTCTTTTACCGGTTTTTAGGGTGTACTGATGAAAAGTATGTGTGCTGAAACTTACCCGCTCGGGAAGCAGAATTTCTCCGATTCCAGCCAGGTGTTCGTCATAAAAATTTGCAGCCTTTTGCCGTGCGCCGATGTGCTGATCGAGGTATTTCAGTTTTACCTCGAGAATGGCTGCCTGCATGCTGTCGAGCCGCGAGTTTACTCCGATTCTCTCGTACCGGTATTTTTGTTTCATCCCGTGGTTGGCAATGGAACGGATAACAGCGGCCAGTTCCGGATCATCAGAAAACAAGGCTCCACCATCGCCATAAGCACCCAGGTTTTTTGAGGGAAAAAACGAATTGCACCCGATATTCCCGAGTGTGCCTGCCTTCTTTTTTGTTCCGTTTTTGAAAATGTATTCAGTTCCCAGCACCTGAGCACCATCTTCCACTACCAGCAGATTGTGTTTCTTCGCCAGGGTCAGAATGGATTCCATGTCAGCGCACTGCCCGAAAAGATGCACCGGCAAAATGGCTTTTGTTTTGGGTGTAATTGCAGGTTCAATTTGCGAAATGTCTATGTTAAAAGTGCCCGGCAGCACATCCACAAAAACAGGTTTTAAATTTAACAGCGCCAGCACCTCAACTGTCGAGATAAATGTGAAAGGTGTGGTAATTACTTCATCGCCGGGTTTTAAATCCATCGCCATGAAAGCAATTTGAAGTGCATCGGTGCCGTTTCCGCAGGCCACAACATTGGTGTTTAAATAATCGGCCAGTTTTTTCTCAAAATCCAGCACCTTCCCGCTTTTAATAAATTGTGTCGATTTAATCACATCCTGAATGGCGGCATCGATTTCAGGTTTCATTTTAAGGTATTGAGGGTAGATGTCTGACATGTAAATTTTATCCATAAGCCGGTAAAGTCATTTATTGTTTAAACTGTTTTTTGCACAAATTTAGTGTGCAAATGGCATAAATAAAGAAATGAACAAAATAATTGGCTCATTCAATAATATTTTGTGGGAAAAAGAAGATGCTTATTTTTGATCCGTGATTAAAAAACAGAAAATGAGCAACCGCTTACCAACTTCTTTTTATCAGCGCGATGTGCTGAAAGTTGCTCCTGAATTATTGGGAAAAATTC
>CAYUBV010000533.1:0-1833 GCA_964443035.1 uncultured Tangfeifania sp. | reverse complement strand
TGGTGGCGGTTCAACGGGTACGGCTATTTCTGGGGAATGGTTACCGGGTTGATTCCGGCGCTGATTTTTCCGTATGTTTTTTCAGAAACACTCGACCTGTATTACTTCCCGTGGCTGCTGATTATTTCTACTGCCGGTGCGTTGCTCGGAACGTTCCTCACCAAACCTACCGATGAGAAGACGCTCAAGGAATTCTACCGGAATGTGAATCCGTGGGGATTCTGGGGGCCCATCAAACGGAAGGTGATGGAAGAAGACCCGGATTTTGTGCCCAATAAAAACTTTAAACGCGATATGCTGAATGTGTTCCTCGGAACTACTGCACAAACTGCATTGGTGGCATTGCCCATTTATATTGTACTGAAAGAAACGCTGCCCATCTGGATAACGATTATCGTTGCACTGATTTGTGGTTTTATTCTTAAGAGAACCTGGTGGGACAAGCTGCCGGATAGATAACAGAGTAATAACAATTTTCAACTTAATGCTGTTTTGTTTAGTAGAATTTGTGATTTTTATCTGTATGACGTTGTCAGGAACTTCGCACGCTGACAAGACCTGGAATGTCTTTAACCTGTCAACGTCTGCAGACTTGACAGCGTTAACTTGCGAAAATGAATAATAAATATCAAAATATGATACCTTCAAAAATAGAGTTTAAAAAACAACTGAGAAAATTGCAGACACGGCACGAAAAATTGCTGACGAAAAAGAATAAGCCGCTCAAGAAAGCATACAACGGTATTTATACCCGTTACAAATACCCCGTTTTAACAGGGGAACATACACCTTTAATCTGGCGTTACGATTTGAATTACAAAACCAACCCGTTTTTAATGCAGCGGATTGGAATCAATGCGGCGTTTAACAGCGGCGCCATTTACCTCGATGGAAAGTACCTGCTGGTGGCCCGTGTCGAGGGATGGGACCGCAAATCCTTTTTTGCCGTGGCTGAAAGTCCGAACGGAATCGATAACTGGCGGTTTTGGGAACGGCCCGTAATCATGCCCGAAACGGATGAACCCGACACCAATGTGTACGACATGCGCGTGGTTCAGCACGAAGACGGCTGGATTTACGGTATTTTTTGTGCCGAACGAAAAGACCCTTCTGCACCAAAGGGCGACACCTCTATGGCCACTGCCAGCGGCGGAATTGCCCGCACCAGGGATTTGGTGAACTGGGAGCGGCTGCCTGATTTTATTTCGCATCACGGACAGCAGCGAAACCTGGTGCTGCACCCCGAGTTTGTGGATGGCAAGTATGCCTTCTACACCCGCCCGCAGGATGGTTTTATTGAAGTTGGCGGCGGTGGCGGTATCGGCTGGGCGCTGGTTGACGACATTGCCAGGGCCGAAGCTCCGCATGAAGAAATCATCGACGAAAAAGTTTACCACACCATAAAAGAACTGAAAAACGGGCAGGGACCGGCACCGCTGAAAACCGAAAAAGGCTGGCTGCATCTTGCTCACGGAGTGCGCGCCTGTGCAGCCGGATTGCGGTATGTGCTGTATATGTTCATGACTGACCTCGAAGATCCGTCGAAGATAATTGCGAGGCCCGGTGGTTATTTTATGGCACCGGAAGGGGAGGAGCGAATCGGAGATGTGTCGAATGTGCTGTTTGCCAACGGGTGGATTCGCAATGAAAATGACGAGGTGTTTATCTATTACGGCTCGTCGGATACACGAATGCATGTAGCCACTTCCACTATCGATCGTTTGCTGGATTATTGTTTGAATACACCGGAAGACGGATTGCGTTCGGCCGAAAGCGTAAAGAAAATCAATGAGCTGGTTGACAGGAACAGGAAGAAGTAGGCAGTCGCAGTTG
>CAYUBV010000532.1:0-1844 GCA_964443035.1 uncultured Tangfeifania sp. | reverse complement strand
AGAAACCTTCATGTCGCTCGAAATGGATTTTAAACGACAAGTACCAATAAAATAAAGAAAAAAGCCGGTTTGATGCCGGCTTTTTTCTTGCTCTGATTATGAATATTAATCTTTGAGATACACAAAGTTATATGATTCATCGTGCTGACTAATATCCAAACCTATTTTTTCACCTTTGGGCGAAATTCTTAAAGGCACAATTAAATCTGTAATTTTGTACATAAGCAATGAGCCTCCAAATGTAAATATTGCCACAATAACAAGTGCCAACAGATGGTACAGGAATGTTGTAATTTCTCCATGTATAAGTCCAACTTCATTTGCAAATACAGCGGTAGCAAGCATTCCAACAATCCCTCCCATACCATGCGCCGGAAAAACATCCAACGTATCGTCGAGAGTAGATTTTGTGCGCACTGTAATGGCGTAATTACTTATAATTGCTGCAATAACTCCAATAAAAATGCTGGAACCAACATTTACGAAACCTGCAGCCGGAGTTATGGCCACCAGACCAACCACCAGTCCGATGGATGCTCCAACCGCAGAAGGTTTCTTACCCAAAGCTCCATCATAGAAAATCCAGGTAAGCATAGCAGCAGCTGATGCAGTGTGTGTATTCACAAGCGCCGTTGCCGCAACAGAATCAGCTGCCAATGCTGAACCCGCATTAAAGCCGAACCAGCCAAACCAAAGCATTCCGGCACCTAACAAAATATATGGGATGTTTGCAGGTTTAAATGGCTTATTGACATCTTTTCTTCTACCTAAAAATAACGCCCCTGCCAACGCTGCAAAGCCAGCCGACATATGCACAACAGTTCCACCGGCAAAATCCAAAACTCCCCAATTTCTTAAAAATCCATTCGGGTGCCAGGTCCAGTGAGCCAAAGGTGCATAAATAAACAGGCTGAACAAACATATAAAAAGCATGTATGCTCTAAACCGCACCCTTCCGGCAAAAGAACCGGTTATAAGAGCTGGTGTAATAATGGCAAACTTTAGTTGAAACATAGCAAATACTGCAAATGGAAAAGTTGGGGCAAAATCAGGATGAGGGCCAATTCCAACTCCTTTAAACATAAAAAAAGTAGCAGGATTGCCAAATAAACCGAATCCTTCACTACCAATGCTGTCTCCAAAAGCGAGACTGAACCCTACCACAACCCAAAGTATACTTACAATTCCCATTGCAATAAAACTTTGGAGCATAGTAGAAATAATGTTTCTGTGTTGCACCATTCCCCCATAAAAAAATGCAAGACCAGGTGTCATGAGTAAAACTAATGCAGTTGCAGTCATCATCCAGGCAGTATCACCTGCAACAAGACCAGAAAGATCTTCATCACCCAGTCCTGATGGAATAATAACACCAAGAAATGCTGCTACAACCAACAGAATTAAAATTAGCCACCATCTTTTTGTATTTTTCATTCTATTAAATTTTAAATTAGCTGTCTTATTGATATCAAAACATTATAAAAATATCTTTTATTAAATATAAGTTACGATGTAATAGATTTTTGACAATTTTTTTGAGTTATAATAACAATTAGATAACACTCATCTAAAATTTTATTAAAAAGTTCAAAAAAAACAGCTAAATGTGTATTTTAGTCAGCATTTAGATAAAACTACTACTATATATTTACATTTTGTGAAAACTGATTGAAAATTGTAAAAAATGACATTACGAAATAACCTGGATGAGATAGATCTGAATATTTTAGATATTATCACCCAAAATGCACGCATACCTTTTAAAGATGTTGCCAAAAAGGTGGGCATTTCAAGAGCTGCAGTTCATCAGCGGGTAAACCGGATGATTGATTTGGAGGTGATCA
>CAYUBV010000531.1:0-1844 GCA_964443035.1 uncultured Tangfeifania sp. | reverse complement strand
GCGGAGTATCGGCTGCAACTTTTAAAAAGGCTTGCGAGTCGGTAACCACCAGTTTAGGTGGTTTGTTCATAATTGAGAGTGCCTGCCGCAATTCACGTTCTTTTACAACCATACAAAACGAGTCGTTATCGAGCAAATCGCGGATGCTCTGGACCTGCGGCAAAATCAACCGGCCTTTGGGGGCTTCCTTGTCGATGGGAACTACCAAAACTGCCGCTTCTCCGGGCCCTACCAAATCGGCAAGAATGCTTGGCCGGTTTATAAAATCGGAGGGAGCCGATTTAAGCAATAATTGGCGGAGTTCCAAAATTCCTTTCCCTTCAGTAGCCGAAGTAAAAACGTATTTGATTTCCAGGTTGTCCAGCTCGGAGGTAATGTCAATTTGTTCGGTGTATTTATCTGTTTTGTTGAATGCGATAACGAAAGGAATTTCGCGTTTTTTGAATTCTTCCATTACCTGCACTTCGTATTCTCCCCAATCTGCAAAATTGGTGATAATAACTCCGAGGTCGGTGCGGTCGAAAACAGCACGTGTTTTGCCGACGCGTTTATCGCCTAAATCACCGGTATCATCTATCCCTGCGGTATCGATAAACAGAACCGGCCCTAACGGAAGCAGTTCCATTGGTTTTTCAACCGGGTCGGTTGTGGTACCTGCCACTTCTGATACAATCGATACATCCTGGTGAGTCAGTGCATTGAGAATACTTGATTTTCCGGCGTTTCGTTTTCCGAAAATACCAATGTGTAAACGAAAAGTTTTTGGTGCCCTCATTTTTTGAAATTAGGGAGGGAAAGTACAAATTCCGCCGGGGTTTGCCAATTAAAACATAAAAAAAGCCGCTGGTTAAGCGGCTTTTCTGTTTGAAATTTTATTTTCAAAATTTTATTTTTCAGATGATGCAGTTTTTTCTTTCTCTGCGCAACCTTCTTTTTTAGCGGCAGATTTTTCTCCCGAGCATCCATCGGCTTTTGCTTCAGCTTTCGCTTTGCCATCGGCACAACCATCGGCTTTTGCTTCAGCTTTAGCTTTGCCATCGGCACAACCGTCGGCTTTTGCTTCTGCTTTGGCTTCACTTCCTGCGCATCCTTCTGATTTTGAAGCTTCAGCTTTGGGTGCTTTCTCTGCGGTGGCTTTTTTGTCATCGCCTTTTTCTGCTACTGCCGTTACTTTTTCTTTCTCATCTTCAACAACTGTTGCGCTTGCGGTTGAAACTGACAAACCGAACGCTAAAACTACTGCAAATGCAAATAATACTTTTTTCATAATTTTCTAATTTTTGAGTTATACAATTCTAATTTTTTTTCGATGTTGTTTTAATTTAGGTTCAATATTAAGAACTAAATTATTTAACTCCAAAGAATATTAATACTTTTTTATCCTTTTTATGAAAGTAATTAATAATTTATTGATTTGCAGGGGTGTGTGTTTTTCCTGGAAATGGCATTTTAGCTCCCTAACTTGCTTACAGCTTCAGGATTTATCAAACTTTCAAATTCTTCGTTCGAAATTATGCCATTTTTAATTGCTGCTTCTTTTACTGATATATTCCTGTTTTTGGCTATTTCAGCCATTTGTGCAGCCTGTGCATAGCCAATTTTTGGTACAAGTGCAGTTAATGTGGCGGTGGAATTTTCCACATTTTTTTTGCAAACATCCGGATTGGCAGTAATTCCGGAAACACAATTTTCTTTGAATATTTTACACGCGTTGTTGAGCAATACCAGGTTTTCGAGCAACGAGTGTGCAATAAGCGGCATAAACTGGTTGAGTTCAAGGTTGCCGGCACTGCATGCCTGCGTGAGTGTCTGGTCATTTCCAAAAACTGTTAACGCAACCTGTG
>CAYUBV010000530.1:0-1849 GCA_964443035.1 uncultured Tangfeifania sp. | reverse complement strand
AAAAAAATGAAACGAATAGATTTAGGAAACCCGATTAACCCAATCATCACCGGTTTACTGGTTACACTTTTTATTGCAATGAGCGCCTGTCATAACAATGACCGGCAGACAATTGATCTCTCCGGTGAATGGCAATTCCAAATGGATCCGGATGATCGGGGTGCGGATGAAAAATGGTTTGAAGGCGATTTTTCAGAAACGGTTCATTTGCCCGGTTCGATGGTGGAAAATGACAAAGGTTATGATATTACGCTGGAAACCGAATGGACCGGCGGTGTCCGTAATCCTGAATGGTACAACGACCCGGATTATGCGCCTTATGTCGATCCCGGCAATGTTCGTTTTCCTTACTGGCTTCAGCCGTTAAAAAAATACACCGGAGCTGCGTGGTATTACAAAAGCATTACCATTCCTGAGAAATGGCAGGGAAAAACAGTGCAACTAAAACTGGAACGGCCACACTGGGAATCGGTGATATGGATAAACGGGAAGCAGGTTGGAACACAAAACAGCCTTGCTACTCCTCATGTTTATGATGTAACAGAATTTGTAAATCCGGGTGAAAATAGGTTGGCTGTCCGGGTTGATAACCGCACAAAAGAGGTCGATCCCGGGCACAATTCCCACAGTATAACAGATCACACACAATCGAACTGGAACGGAATTACAGGGGAGATTGCCTTAACTGCTACCGGCAAAATCTGGTTTAAAAACATTGAAATTTTCCCGGATACAGAATCAAAAACTGCCGAAATCAGGGCTACTGTTATGAATTCATTTTCTGAAGCAAAAACCGCTGGTTTGTCAGCAGCGGCCACGTTGAAAAGCACAGGAGAAAGTTATGGCAGTGAAAAACAGGAGTTTGAACTGTCACCAGGAGAGAGCATCTTAAAAATGATTTATGAGCTGGGAGAGGAGGCGTTGCTTTGGGATGAATTTAATCCGAATGTTTACGAACTCGATTTGGAATTGAAATCCGGAAAAGAGACCGACCAGACTTCCGTCGATTTTGGTTTGCGTGAGTTTAAGGTGGACGGAACACGCTTTGCCATTAACGGGCGGCCGGTATTTTTACGCGGAACGCTGGAGTGCGCCATTTTTCCATTAACCGGTTATCCGCCAACTGATACCGATTACTGGAAGAAAATATACACTGCTGTTCAAACCCACGGACTGAACCATGTTCGTTTTCATTCGTGGTGCCCGCCTAAAGCGGCTTTTGTAGCTGCCGACGAAATGGGAATTTATCTCCAGGTAGAGTGTTCATCATGGCCTAACCAAAGTACACAACTTGGCAGCGGATTGCCAATTGATCAATACATCTGGGACGAAAGTAAACGAATTGTAGCCCAATATGGAAATCATCCTTCATTTGTAATGATGGCTTCGGGTAACGAGCCGGGTGGCCCGAAACATAAGGAATTCCTGACAGAATTTGTGAGTTACTGGAAAAATGAAGACGATCGCCGGGTTTACACCAGTGCAGCCGGCTGGCCGGTTTTGGAAGTTAATGAATTTCATAATATTCCGCAGCCACGGATTCAGGGATGGGGCGAAGAACTTAACAGTATTATTAATGCAGAACCTCCCAAAACCAACTACGATTGGTCTGAGAAAGTAACGGATGATGGAACTCCGGTTGTAAGTCATGAAATTGGCCAATGGTGCGTTTATCCTAATTTTAAAGAGATTGAAAAATATACTGGCGTGCTAAAACCAAAAAACTTTGAAATTTTTCGTGAGAGTTTGAATGCCCATCACATGGGGCATCTGGCCGACAGCTTCCTGCTGGCCTCCGGAAAATTGCAGGCACTTTGCTACAAAGCTGACATCGAGGCAGCTTTGCGAA
>CAYUBV010000529.1:0-1850 GCA_964443035.1 uncultured Tangfeifania sp. | reverse complement strand
ATCCACCTTCCTTTATTTTGCAGCACGCACGAGCCGGAGCGACCGTCCCCCTCCGGGGGACAAGGATGGATTTATCCATCCAGGGGGTAAATAAAAGAGTGTGAAGTCTTTATGTGTAATAAAACAACACACTGTCCAATTATTTCCACACTAAAAAGCAGGCATATAAATAATTGGGGATGCAATCCTCGCTAAAATCAGAAAAAAGAGCACATCGGGCAGTTGATCATTTTATTGTGGCACATCGTTTGGCACTTTTTTTTACAACATTTTAGTGTTAACATTTAAAACAAATTTTTATGGAAACTGAAGAAATAAAAAAACAAGATGTAATTGACCAACTGGTTTGGGACGACAGTGTAAATGCAAATGATATTTTTGTAAATGTGGAAAACGGAAGTGTACAGTTAAAGGGTAAAGTCCCGAACATCAGCGCCAAATTTGCTGCTGCAAGAGATGCTTATATGGTAGCAGGTGTAAAAAGTGTGGATAATCAACTGGAAGTTGAGTTTCCGGCAAGAGAAACCGTGCCTTCCGACGCTGAAATCACCAGCAATGTCCGTAATATGCTTCTGTGGAGCGACAATGTTATTTCATCCGACATTTTAGTGGAAACAGAAAACGGTATCGTTACGCTTTCAGGAAGTGTTAATTCATACTGGGAAAAATCTGAAGCTGAAGATATTGCAGCTTCTGCCCTGGGAGTTGTAGATGTAATAAATCTGTTAACTGTCAATTTAACCGGAACTTTCATCGATGCAGATATTGAAACGGATATTGAAAATGCCTTCAGGCGAAGCATTCTGATTGACGAAACAAAAGTTGATGTAAAAGTGGTGAACGGTGTAGCTACATTAACCGGAACTGTTGAAAGCTACAATGCAAAACGTGTTGCACTCGATATTGCGGCTTACACTGCCGGAGTAACCGATGTTATCGATGAACTGGTTGTAGTGTATTAGTGAATTTAAATTTTCTTGACACTGTCAGGTCTTCCGACGCTGACAGGTCGGGGCAAACAAAAAATCCACCTTCCTTTATTTTGCAGCACGCATGAGTCGGAGCAACTGTCCCCCTCCGCGGAGGGGGACAAGGATGGATTTATCCATCCAGGGGGTAAATAAACTTGACGCAATCCAGGGGGTAATAAATCCTTGCACTGCCAGTCAGCACAAATCAAAATCCGCAAAAATCTTCTCTCTGCAACCTGCAATCTGAGAAAAAAAGTACACACTGAGGTTGTTCGTCCACAGTTCAAACTCATTATTAAAGCACCGGAAGCAAACAGTTTGTAAATAATTACTTCAACTGTTGCATGTTTTGCAACAAATTATATTTCAATGCTTTAAAAAAAATTACAGCGAGCCGGAGAACAACAGAACAGCAAAATGTTTTACCCTCCATTATTTCTGAAAACGAATGGCACGGTATTCTCCTGACAATTAACCAAAATGAATATTCATCAATTAAAATAAGGGTTATGACATTCTTAGGAGTTTTACTAACAGTTATGGCAGCCGTAATAATCAGCGCCATATTTTATTATGCTTTAAAATCGACCGGACCGTGGGGAAGTTTCTGGACCTTCCTGCTGGTTCTGACGCTGGCAGGCATTGCTGCCGGATTATGGATAGCACCGGTTGGGCTGGTAATGTGGGGAGTGGCCTGGGTACCTACACTAATGGCAATCATTATTTTTGCCCTGCTACTGGCAGCGGCATCACCACGCAAAGAGGAACCGGCAGTAACAAACAGCGAAACCAGTGAACCACCACCGCCCGACCGGAAAGCCGCAACCCTGGGTGCCCTGTTCTGGGTACTGCTGATTTTTCTGCTGGGTATAATCATCT
>CAYUBV010000528.1:0-1860 GCA_964443035.1 uncultured Tangfeifania sp. | reverse complement strand
CCTTTTAAATCATGGGCAATTATCGAAAACAGTCGATCTTTAGTGGTATTAATTCTGCTCAATTCCCGGTTTTTATTGCGTAACTTACTGTATAACAAAGCTATAAATGCCGAAATAATTAAAACAAATAAAAACCCGATTACCATTAATGTCTGATAGGTATTTTGTTGCTTTATTATCAGTGAATTTATTTCGTTTTGTTTTTCGAGCGATTCTATTTGGTTGCTTTTTTCATCCAGTTCATAAATAGCCTGTAATTGTTCAATTTTAATATTGGCGGCACCCGATAAAATCAGCTCCTGAGTTTCAATCTGTTTTCCCTGGTAATAAATAACTTTTTCATAATCGTTAAGTTTCAGGTAAACATCATCCAGGTTTGAATAAATCTCCAGTTGCACTTTCTTCTGATCATTTGACATTGCAAAACTGAGGCCCTGCTCAATATCACGGATTCCCTGCTCTACTTTTCCTTTGCCTATGCGGCACAATCCAATATATTCATAGATACCCGGCAAACTGAGCAAGTCATTTATTTCTGTTTTTACTGCCAGTGCATCGTTCAGGTAGTTTTCCGCTTTTTCATAGTTTCCTGAATAATATTCAATTTTACCGAGATTTTTATAGGCATTAGACAAACCATAATCTGAGCCGCTTTCCAAATGAATATCCAATACCTTATTGATTTTGCTGTGCGCTTCCACTAAATTGCCCCGGTCCAGATTTATCAAACCAATTTGTTCCAAACAAATAGAAATGCCGTTTTTATTTCCATCTTTAGCGGCCATTTCCTGGTACGTATTCAAAGCTTCCTGAAAATATTCCAGCGCATTATCCGAAAGATTTAAATCGGCATAAATTCGTCCGAGCAAATAAGCCGCCCAGGCATCGCCTTCTGCAAAACCAGCCTTTTGGTAATTCAGCTTCGATTTTATGATGTATTCAATGGCCCGGTCATACAACCCATTCAGTCTGAAAATAGTTCCCATCATTGAATAAGAGGAACCGGCAGACTTGTAATTTTCAGCCAACCGGCTTACCTGAACTGACTCGTTAAAAAGTTCGAGCGCATTAAAACTATCGCCTTTTCGGTGCTCAATAACTCCCTTCCGGAAAAGAATTTCTCCTTTGTGCCAGTTTTCTCCAATTTCGTTGGATATTCGCAAAGCCCGGTTGTAATAAGTTTCTGAAAGTCCGCGTTCATTGTGCACAAAGTAGGTTCTGCCAAGTACATAATTTGCCCGCATTTCAAGATCCCTGTTGCCGGTTTCAGCAGCAGATTCAAGTGCAGCATTTGCCAAATCAAGAGCTTCTTTTTCATTCTTTTCATGTATAAGAAGCGCCAAATCAAGCTGAACAGAATTTTTTTCAGCACCTGTTTTTTGGCTCAGTGCTTCACGCAAACTATCCGTTTTTTGAGTTCCGGCAGGTTGCCCAAAGCTTATAGCCGGAAGAAAAAAATATAAGCTTAAAAAGAACAATAAAAACCAGGGTTGAATATTTTTATTCATCAATGCATTGTCATTTCAAGTGATTAATTTATTATCCCACCTGCAAAACTAACACAATTTTCCTGTTTCTTATGTTGCAATAACTATTCACTACATTTTAAATATTCTGTAAAACTTTTATAATGTGTAATTTATAAGCAAACACGAATTGCAGCAATCCTTTTGACTAAATTCACTTCAAAAGTTTTAATTAATTTTGCTGAAACAAGGTATTTTTATGACTTCAAAAATCATTTATTCAACAAAAACAATATAAACCTGAAACAATGAATTACAAGAATTTAATTTTTTGCTCACTTTTCTTCCTGGTTTCATCATTCACCGTGGCACAAACAACTGAAATCGTTTACCT
>CAYUBV010000527.1:0-1861 GCA_964443035.1 uncultured Tangfeifania sp. | reverse complement strand
CTATTTTTTGATCTGTTTTTCAAACCGGGTCATTGTCGAAGCCGCCTTTTTATATAACTCATGACGTGCTTCCGAACCGCCGGCAGGAGCATACCGTGCAAATTCACACTGTTCGGTTATTTCCACAAAATCATCGATAACCTGTTGGTCCACATTATTTTGCTGAAGGCTTGCCACTGCACTCTCGCGGTTGAGACTGGCCACCGGAATTCCCAGTTTATCGCTCAAGTACCCCCAGAAGGCCTTCAGTATGGCATCGTGGAACGCTTCGTTGTTGTTTTGTTTCATGTACCCGGATGCTGCCCTGAGCCGTTTATTGGCAACACGGTTGGCTTTTTTATTGCGCATCAGTGCTGCATTTGCATTTTCGCGTACTTTTTTACGGTAAACAACAAATAGCGCAAGGAAAAGCAGTGTGCTGCCGCCATAAACGCTGTAGAAAAACGGAGTGCCGTAAAAAGTGTATCCTTTTTCATGCAGTGACGGACTGCCTTGTTTGATAAAGCGGATATCCTGACCGAGCATTTGTACTTCTTCGCGTCGCCGGTTATTTACCATCGAAGCCGTCTGTTCGCCGGTGCCTTCTTCCACATGCAGTGTATATTCCTGTGTCGATTTGGTAACGTAGCTTCCGCTCGCCGGGTTAAAGTAAGCAAACTGAATGGCCGGGATGGCATAATCCCCTTCAAACCGTGGCTGGAACAGGTACTCGATGGTTTTGGTGCCCGAAACCCCATTGTTGCCGGTTTGCACATTTTCAGTCGATCGCGGGTCGTATACTTCAAAATCGGTGGGCAGTTCCAGTTCCGGGTTTCGAATCAACCGGATGTTTCCTGAACCGCTGATTGTAACTTTCAGTGTAACCGCATCGTTGGTGGTAACATTTTCACTGTCGAGGTTCGAAGTAATGCTGAAATTTCCCACGCCGCCGTAAAAGTTAGCCGGTTCCGGCGGAAGATCCCGCACATTCACAGAAACCGGGTCGCTGGTAACTGTGGACCTGACAGTACGCACACCGCTGAAAAAGTCATCGAAAAAACTGCGGGGTTGCACCCTCTGCTGAACCAGCAGCGACATGCTGAACGGTTCCACCGTGATTTCCCCGTTTTGCTGCGGGAAAAGAACCGTCTTTTTCAGAATACCCACCTGGTAAATCCGGTCGTTGTATACTTCGCGGGTGAAATTTATTTGCTGCGGAATTTCAATATCCTGGGTATAAAAACCTTCAAAAGTAGGGAGGTTTACTTCATCAAACCCCGAAACCGGAATCTCCGGGTTTACATATAGTTTTACAGTGGCAATAATTTGTTCGCCACGAAATACATTTTGTTTGTTCATTTCAACCCGCACAAACAGGTTGTCGCCGCCCAAATCAACTGACCGGGTCTCCTGTGAATCCTCGTCCTGCGGTGCAGCTTGCTGTTGCTGCTTTTGTTGTGCTTTTACTACCTGTATTTTAAGCGAATTCGATTCAAATACCTTTCCGTCCACTTCGATGGAAGCCGGCCTGATTTCGAAAGTTCCTGTCTCTTTTGCCCGCAAAATGTAAGTGTATGAAAAAGTAACTTCGGTAGTTGTTTGTCCGTTGATGGTTTGCATGCGGGTCGATTGCCCGGTGCTGGGGCCCATCAGCACATCGAAATTATCTGTAAGATTGGGCGGCAGTTTGAGGTTGCTGCCCCTGTCGTTTAACGTAAATGTCAGTCTGAATTGTTTACCTGTTTCCACTGCGTTCGGGGCCGACATTTCAAACTTTGTTTGTACCGCTGAAACCTCAGTGAACAAAAAGAAGAACAAAAAATATGTTATTAGTTTCTTTATCATCATTTCTTTTACAAAGAAAAATATTTAATTCTCAAAT
>CAYUBV010000526.1:0-1869 GCA_964443035.1 uncultured Tangfeifania sp. | reverse complement strand
ATTGTGATTGAAATGAAAAATAAGATATCGAAATCTGAAAACAAGAGTAGTTAAATTGAAGTTACCCCTCCGTTGTTAGTTTTATTTTGAAAGACTATATTTAGGGACTTCAAAAATCAACACCTGGAAATTGAACACGTATGGC
Organism: uncultured Tangfeifania sp.; assembly: GCA_964443035.1. Classification (GTDB taxonomy): domain Bacteria; phylum Bacteroidota; class Bacteroidia; order Bacteroidales; family Prolixibacteraceae; genus Tangfeifania. The sequence goes on along the minus strand of CAYUBV010000526.1, from coordinate 1,724 downwards.
AAAAAACAAATTAAAAAAAGAGCTGGGACTGTTTGATGTGTTTGCAATAAGTACCGGAGCGATGTTTAGTTCAGGTTTCTTCCTGTTGCCGGGACTGGCTTCCGGATATACAGGCCCTTCGGTATTTTTAGCTTACCTAATTTCCGGTTTACTTATTTTGCCGGCCATGTTCAGCATGGCCGAAATTTCAACCGCACTGCCACGCTCGGGAGGCGCCTATTTCTTTCTCGACCGCAGCCTGGGCCCGTTAATGGGGACCATTGGCGGACTGGGAACCTACTTTGCACTGATGCTTAAATCGGCCTTCGCCATCATCGGTATTGGCGCATACGCGGCCATTTTCTGGGATGTTCCGGTTAAAACTATCGCCATTATGGCAACTTTTTTATTTATGACGCTGAACCTCTTCGGAGCAAAAAAATCTTCAGGTATTCAAAAATTCTTTGTCACATTTCTGATGATTGTTCTGGGAACATTTATCATAGACGGCCTTTACAATATTTTTTTAACCGACAATATTGATGCTCCAAATTCCAACGACAATTTCCGGCCATTTTTCACCGATGGTTTCGAAGGCCTTATAATAACTGCCGGATTTGTTTTTGTTTCGTACCTCGGCTTAACAAAAATTGCCAGTGTAGCCGAAGAGATAAAAAAACCGGAGCGCAATATACCGCTGGGAATGCTTCTGTCGCTTGTGGTTACCGGGCTGGTTTATTTTTTAGGGGTATTTGTTATGGTTTCGGTTATTGAGCCGGAAGAATTTGCCAAAGACCTTGCCCCGGCAGCCACTGCTGTAAAAAGCTTGTTTCAGTGGATGCCCGGAGAATGGGGTGCTTACCTGATGGCAGGCGCTGCCATGGCAGCATTCGCCTCTACCGGAAACGCCGGGTTGCTGTCATCTTCGCGCTACCCGTTTGCCATGGGGCGCGATAAGCTGTTCCCGCCGGTTTTTTCGAAAGTAGGAACAGCAGGAACTCCCTCCGCTTCCATATTGCTGACAACAGGTTTTATCCTTTTCTTCATCCTCGTGTTGTCGGAAGAAGGAATTGCAAAACTTGCCAGTACGTTTCAACTTCTCATTTTCATGTTTATTAATTTTTCGGTGATTGTTTTTCGGAAAAGCAATATTGAATCCTACGACCCGGGCTATAAATCGCCGTTTTATCCATACATGCAGGTTGCCGGTATTATAATTTCAGTAGTTCTGATTGCTTACATGGGCTGGACGGCCATTCTTTTTACCTCTGCCATCGTGATGATGGGTGTGCTGTGGTACATTTATTACGCACGTATGCGGGTAAAACGCGAAGGCGCAATTTTTCACTGGTTTGCCCTACTGGGGAAATACCAGCATGCCGAACTCGAAAACGAATTTATGAGCATCATCAAGGAAAAAGGGCTCCGTAAAGGCGATCCGTTTGATGAAACCATTATCAGGGCACGCATTACCTACCCGAAAAAGGAGATGAATTTTAACGAACTGGTAGATTATGTTTCCGGAATTTTCTCCACCGAAATGCACGCAAAAAAGAATGTGCTGGTGAAGGAATTTTACTCTACCACAAGCATCGATCCTGCTCTGATTATTCCGAAGGTTTCAGTGTTGTATGCCAAACAGGAAAAGGTCGATCATCCCTCGCTGCACATCGTCATTTCAGAAACCGGCATCGATAAAAAAGTGGAAAAAAAAGGCATCGCTTCAGAAGATAAAATCAATGTAT
>CAYUBV010000525.1:0-1871 GCA_964443035.1 uncultured Tangfeifania sp. | reverse complement strand
CATTTCTTTTCTTATTAAACGCACCCAAAAATATTCCTTTAAAACAGGCCCTTACAAAACGAAAGGAAAAAATCTCAAAATGGCTTTCCAGTAAACTTCCTTATTTTATTCTTCCGGTAATTTGCATGTTGCTGATGTTGTCCATCCATGTGTACTTTGAACAAAACCATTTTGCAGAAGTGATTACAACGGAAGAGTCATTTTTCGGTCTAATTATCGGACTAACAGTTGGTTTGGCAGTTGCCTGGTTTGCGATGAAAAAAATAAGAGAATCTCAACTTTCACACCTTAAACACCTCGATGAACTTTTTAAAGAGATGAAATAAAAGCCGATCTTTTTGGCAGCACCATAAGTTTTTAGAAAATAAAAGAAGAATGACACCCCTTTTGTATTATTTGATCCCATATAAAATTCAATTCAATTTAAAAACCTGAATTTTCTTTTGTAAATTTCCCCATCAAAATAATTTGATTCGTTGAATAAAAATTTATTTCATGGAAAAACCAGAACTGAACCGCCGAAATTTCATCACAAAAACGACCCTGGGAACCCTGGGAGCAGCCGGTATTCTCACCTCGTGTGCCGGCCCTGAAAATAAGAAAGAAAAAAAACAGCTTCCGGAATTGCTTGACCAGGCACCCGATGGTAAAGTGCTAAAAGCCGGATTAATCGGATGCGGAGGGCGCGGAACCGGGGCAGCCATCAATTTTCTGGATGCTGGTCCGAACCTGCAAATCATTGCGCTGGCTGATGTTTTTCAGGATAAACTGGATAATTGCCGGGCCAAACTGAAAGAAGAACGCAATGTGGAAGTGGCCGACGAAAACTGTTTCATCGGGTTCGATGCTTACCAAAAAGTAATTGATTCGGGTGTTGATCTTGTCCTGTTATGCACTCCGCCACATTTTAGGCCGGCTCATGTGGAGGCAGCCATAAATGCACGCAAACATGTTTTTATGGAAAAACCCATTGCCGTCGATCCGGTAGGCGCACGGTCGGTGCTGGCTTCATCGAAAAAAGCAGAATCGCTGGGCTTGTGCATGGTGAGCGGCACCATCCGCCGGGTGCAAAAAGATTACATGGAAACGCATCGTCGCGTAGCCAATGGTGAAATCGGCGAAATCACAGGCGCACACATCATCCGCAACGGCGGTGCGTTGTGGGTACGCAAACCGCAACCAGAATGGACTGAAATGGAATACATGCTGCGCAACTGGGTAAATTTCTGCTGGTTGTCGGGCGACCATATCACCGAACAATTTATTCATGAAGTGGATGTGATGAACTGGTACATCGGGAAAAATCCGGTAAAAGCAATTGGCTACGGTGGACGGCAACGCAGAATTACGGGCGATCAATACGACTTTTTCAGCATTGAATATGTGTATGAAAACGGTCTTCGCTCGCATTGTTCAGCACGACAAATAAACGGATGCACCAACGGCAAAGTGCAGCAGATAAACGGCAGCAAAGGATATGCCGATGCAGCCGGCAAATTGTTTAATTTACAGGGAAATGTCATTTGGGAATACCCCTACCCGACTGAAGAGGAACCAAACGAAAAATGGGAAGTACCCAACCCCTTTGTGCAGGAGCACATCAACCTGGTTACCGGAATTCGTACCGGAAATACGGTTAACGACGCCGAAGCACAGGTAAATTCTACACTTTTAACCATAATGGGGCGAATTGCTGCCTACACCGGCAAAGATGTTACGTGGGATGAAATTATGAATTCCGACCTGTACCTCGGCCCAAAAACGTATGCATTCGGACCGGTTCCTGAAGTTAAAGAAGAAATTCCGAAAGCCGGAGAACCAAATACTGCCATCTGAAAAAAAGTGAAAGATGAAAAGTGAAAAGTAAAAGG
>CAYUBV010000524.1:0-1875 GCA_964443035.1 uncultured Tangfeifania sp. | reverse complement strand
GGACAGCCAAGTTTCAGGCAGAAGGTTATAAAAGATTATCGGTGTTTGATGGGCAGCAATGGCACGAGGTTCCGCAGGATTTTCCGGATGACTTTATTTATTGTATCGAAGTGGATTCCCAAAACAACATTTGGTTGGGAACCAGTAACGGTATTTATGTGTTGAACCAATGAACTATTACTGCAAATCAACTTGCCCTGAATGTTAAACCCAATCAAATCTGGCTGATAAACCCAATCAACGGCGATTATGGGAAAATTGTAATTCTCAAAACCAAATCCGCACAGCTCGATAACAAACCGTTTGCAGAAGTTAATTTTATGGCAGATATCCTTTAGCCTGATTTTTATTTTATATTTTTGAAAATACAGAAATTGTTCAGGTATAAAATAGAAGAATTATGAAGAATATTTTTCCGGTTATTTTAACTGCGGCATTATTTCTATTGCCCGCTCTGCAAAATGAATCATTGCTGAATGCACAGGTTCAAACAACAGTTAAAGGAGTTGTATATCACGATAAAAATGAAAATGCGGTTTTCGATTCGGATGAGGACGAACCGCTCGAAGGCGTTGGCGTATCAAACGGCCGCGAAGTGGTGGTAACCGACCGGAAAGGCGAATATGAACTTCCGCTGCGGAATAACTCGGCCACATTTGTGATTAAACCCCGCAACTGGGCCGTTCCGGTGGATGAGGAACAAAATCCGCGTTTTTACCAAATGTACAGCGGCACCGGGGTTTCGGGAACCAAATTCGAAGGGCTGGAAGCCACCGGTCTTTTGCCCGAATCGGTTGATTTTCCGCTTTATCCTTCTGAAGAACCGGATAAACTGAAAGTGCTGGTTTTTGGCGATACCCAGCCCCGCGACGACAAGGAAATTCACTACATGTCCGCGGATGTGCTGCCCGAACTGATTGGCGCTGATGCCGATTTTGGGGTTACCCTCGGCGATGTGGTTTTCGATGATTTGAATCTTTACGACCATATAAAAGGAGCCCATGCTTCCATCGGGATTCCCTGGCGATACGTAGCCGGAAACCACGATTACGATTATACCGGAAACAACAGTACCGAAGCCCGCGGCACCTGGTACAAACATTTTGGACCTTCTTACTATTCTTTCACCCACGGACCTGCACATTTTGTGGTGCTCGACAATATCCGCTGGATTGTTGAAGAAGACGACCGCTATTACCGAACCGGCCTGGGTGAAGCACAGATGGAATTTCTGAAAAATGAAATGGAACGGTTGGATGACAACCAATTGCTTGTTTTGTTGGCCCATATTCCTTATGAAGGGTCAACTGCATGGGAAGATGAAACGGAGAAACAAGCATTTTACGAACTGATTGCCAGCCATTCCAACACGGTTTCGCTGGTGGCGCATACACACCGGCATTACCATCATTTTATCGACAGCGAACAGGGATTTCCCGGAAATGAGCCACATCACATGATAAGCATGGGAACGGTTTGCGGTGCCTGGTGGACCGGCGCTCCCGATGAATACGGAATCCCGCATGCCATGATGTCGGACGGAACACCCAACGGTTATGCGTTTTTAAACATCGATGGAAATAGCTGGAACCTGGAATGGAAAACTGCCGGGGTTCCTGAAAACGTGCAGATGCACATTGCTGCACCTGATGTTGTTTCTGCTGAAAGCAACGAAGGAGTTAAGGTTTTTGCCAACATTTACAATGCCTTGCCCGATGCCGAAGTGAAAATGAAAATGGGAGAAAATGGCCAATGGATTGCAATGAAACGAAATCCGCAAAAAGACCCGGTGAGGCTGGCCGAAAAAGAACGGGAAAACAAGCTGGGCGATGTGCCGTGGCGAAAAATGGGTGGCGATGCCAACTCTGAGCATAT
>CAYUBV010000523.1:0-1877 GCA_964443035.1 uncultured Tangfeifania sp. | reverse complement strand
TAGAATACCTGTTTAAACTGTACGAGCGGATGATTGCGGAAGAAAAAGAGAAAAACAGTAAATTGTAAAATTGTTTGGCACAACCGAAAATGACAGAAGATAAAAATAGAGACTACAAAAGTTTACGCAAAGTAACCGGCAAAAGTGCCGACCTGAAAAAACTGGCCGAAACGTGTGTTTGTTTTGCCAATGCACAGGGCGGAGAAATCATTATCGGGATTGAAGATAAGGAAAGTACACCGCCTGCAAAACAGAAAGTTGACCAGGATATTGTAAATGATGTGGTAAAAAAACTTCGCGGTTTAACCGATGGAGTAGGTATCGTAAATCCTGAAATTATAACTTATGAAAATGGTGGCCAGTATTTTATTCTTCGCATTTTGCCATCAACTCAAACCATTGCAACCACCACTTCAGGCAAAGTTTTTATACGCATCTCCGATAATTGTTTCCCAATAGGCAATGAAGAATTAACAAGTCTGGCTGCTGAAAAAACAGCTTTCCAATGGGAAATTGTAGTAGTACGGAAAATTAGGTTGGACCAGGCCGACCAAACCAAGGTGAATACACTTATTAACGATATTAAGGCTTCTGAAAAAGTATCTGATTTTATAAAAGGAAAAGAAGCGAAAGAAATCCTTGAATTTTATCAACTGCTTTCAGCCGATGGCTATTTAACCAATTTGGGGATTCTTTGGCTGGGTAAGCCACAGCAAAGGGCAGCGCTAAGCTATCCAATTACTGTACAGTACATTGTTTATAATGAAAGGGAAGAGAAGATAAGAAAAAAAGAGTGGCATTTTCATTTGCAAAACCCAAAAGAATTACTGCTTGATATTGAAAAGGAAGCAGTTGAATTAACTTACAGTACCGAATTGCCCGATGGGTTGTTCAGAAAAACAGTGAGGCAATACCCGAAAGAAGTTGTACGCGAATTATTGATTAATGCCATTGCCCATAAAAAGTACACAATCTCCGGTGATATTTTTATTGAAGTGTACCACGACAGAATGACCATTACCAATCCGGGCGGGTTACCGCTTGGTGTTACAAAAGACAACATTCTGCATGAACGGCACAGAAGGAATCCACATTTAATCCAGTTAATGAGCGACCTGAAACTAATGGAAGGAGAAGGCTCCGGTTACGATTTAATTTTTGAAAAACTGGCCCGTGATGCCAAGCCATTACCGGAAATTGAACACGACTTTACAAAAGTTGCTGTAACAATCCATTCCGGAGCAATTAATCCGGATGTAATTTCAATTCTCGATTACATCGATAAACATTTTGAGTTAACTCAAAAAGAATACATCACAGTTGGCGTTGTTGCTACAGAAAAGAAAATACTATCCACCCAGCTTTCATCGAAACTTCAGCTTAACCAGGAAGATAAAATGCGTTCGTGGATTGGAACTTTGATAGAAAAGGGGATATTGGTAAGCCAGGGAATTAAAAAAGGAACAGAATATTTATTGAATCCTGAATTATTCTCACAAGCTAAACTGGATATTACACCGTCGTTAAAAACTATTGAGCCATACAAACTGGAAGCTTTAATAATTGAAGATTTGAAGTATAATGGAAGGAGTAAATTATCTGAAATTCAGGAAAGAATGAGTGAATTATCAAAAGAAGATATTAAAAAAACAGTTTACAGAATGGAAAAGAATGGCGAATTAATTCCAGATGGAGCTAAACGAAACAGGACTTATGATTTGCAAAAAAAAATAAAATGAAAATAAAATGAAAAACAAAACAATTTTAAAGCCTTATAATCAGCACCTTAATTTATTTTCAATTATTCTTTAAATAAAAATAAAATGCCCAATATTGTAAATGTAACATACAACCAAACCGGCCAGAGCACCCAAACC